>CAMZFG010000001.1 GCA_947306035.1 uncultured Clostridia bacterium
GCAAGTTCCGCGTAATTCCCGCGCACGACCGCGGCTCGCTCCCCGAAGGGAGAAAGGCGTTTTCCGGCCGCTTCAACGGCGGCGGCGTCACGATCGATGGCAATGAGGCGCCCCGTCGTCAGGCGCGCCGCGATGGCCGCGGAGTGTCCCCCGCCCCCGGCGGTGCCGTCCACGTAGACGCCCGCGGGGCGAATGGCAAGACCCTCTATGCACTCGTCCAGCAGAACGGAACGGTGCGAGAACGCCTCTGCCATATCAAAGGCCGCTTTCTTCCAGCGACTGACGAATGGCTTCGGGATCCATGGCGGCCACGCGTTGTGCATACAGCGCGTCGGACCAGATCTCGCCGAATTCGCCGCAGCCCACGATCACGAGGTTGCGGTCGCCGTCTTCCGGTTTTTGGCCGATCTTGGCAAATTCAAGCAATCCTGCCGGCAGCAGCACACGGCCGAGACTGTCGGGCGTGACCTGCGCCGCGTCGCGATATAAAAACCAAAAGGTGTTCTCTGCCACCTTGCGGGGCAGTTGTTTTAGGGGCTCGACGTATTCTTTCCACGCCGCCGCCGAATAAAAACGAAGGCAGTTGCCGCGAAGGCTGCGCACGATCATAAAGTTTTCGCCGAGTTCGTCGCGCAGTTTGGCAGGAATGGAAACACGGTTCTTGGCGTCAAGCGAGTGTCTGTATTCACCGGACAGCATTTCTCATTCCTCCTTTCGCCACTTTTTAACATTTTGCCCCATTTCTTTCCACTACGCTTATTATACCCTGCACTTTCGCACTCTGTCAAGCCCAAATTTGGAAAAGAAAAAAGTTTTTTTCTGTTTTTTTGCCCATTTTCTTTCCGAAAACGGACAAAATGCGCTTTTTTGCGGCAAAGCGACCCTTTCGCGATCGGTCGGCAACAAAAAAAGACCGGATGCAAAATCCGGTCGGTCTGAAAAATATCCTGAAGGTGAAAATAAAAACAGAATCAAACGGTTCCATCAACCAAAGCATACGCAGTGGTCGTAACTCCTCGTTTGATTCCGACATTAGTATAGCACAGATCTTTGATTTTGTCAAGAAAATGCGGGCAGAATATCTCGCCTTTTCATGGCGCGTATGCTTTACCCTGATACGCGTCGTTTTGGTACAGCCACTTGTCAACGTCGTTGAGCACCGCGATCTTTTTGCGGCTCCAAAGGGGCGCGAGCAGACTTTCCGCTTCCCCGTCGCCTGTCAGGCGGCCGATGACGGTCGAGGGCGGCAGCAGCGTCAGCGCCTTTCCTACCGTTTCCACGTAGTCCTGCCGCGTCATGGGCAGATAGTCGCCCGCCTGCCACAAGTCCGCCAGGCGCGTGCCGCGCAGCACGTAAAGCAGGTGCAGTTTGACCTCGTCCGGCATAAGAGCGGCCGTCTGCCGCACGCTTTGCAGCATATCCGCCTGTGCCTCACCGGGCAAGCCGAAAATGAGGTGCACGCCGATCCGCGCGCGCGGCGCGGCTTTCCGCAAGCGATCGTATCCGGCTTGGAAATCGGCGAACGTATGCCCGCGCCCGATGCGCGCCGCCGTTGCGTCGTCCGCCGTTTGCAGCCCCAGTTCCACCGTCAGCACCGTTTTCTTTGAGAATTCCGCCAGCAGCGCCAGCACCGCGTCGGGCAGGCAGTCGGCCCGCGTGGCGATATTCAACCCGACCGCGCCCGGCAAAGCCAGCGCCTCTTCATAAAGCCGGCAGAGGCGCTCCGGCGGCCCGTAGGTGTTGGTATAGGCCTGAAAATACGGAATACAGCGCGTCGCCGGCCATTTTCCGGTCATGCGCGCCAGCACCGCGTCATATTGCTCTTTTACCGTGAGCCGGGGCGACGCCGCAAAATCGCCGCTGCCCCGATTTGAGCAGTAAACGCACCCGCCCGTACCGCACGTGCCGTCGCGGTTGGGGCAGGTAAAGCCCCCGTCAAGCGGGATCTTGACGCATTTGCCGCCGAAGGTGCGCTTGAGGTAATAATCATAGGTATAGTACCGTTTATTGCTGTCGGAAAAAGGAAAGGGATTTTTCGCGGCTTGCGTTTCCTTTTTCATGCTTCCCTCCCGAAAAACGGCAGGCGAGGCCTGCCGTTCGTTTGTTTATGCCCGCAGCTGCTTTTCCGCCGCCGCGATGCGCGCCGCCAGCGTAAAGACGCGCACGGCCACCTCCAGTTCTTCGTTGGAAGGATAGGTGGGCGCGATGCGGATGTTGCTGTCCTCGGGGTCTTTGCCGTAAGGATAGGTGGCGCCGGCCGGGGTCAGGCGCACGCCCGCCTCGTCGCACAGCTGCCAGGTGCGTTTGGCACAGCCGGGCGTGATGTAAAAACTGATAAAGTAACCGCCGCGCGGCAAAGTCCAAGTGGCAATGCCCGTGCCGGCGAGATCCTCGTCGAGAATGCGCTCGACGATCTCGAATTTGGGGCGGATCAGGTCGGCCAGCATTTTCATATGTTCGCGCATGTGCGCCGCCGTTTTGAAGTAGCGCACGTGGCGGATCTGGTTGATCTTGTCAAAGCCGATGGTCTGCACGCCCATGATGGGCTTGATCTGCGACAGGTTGTGTTCCGACGCCGCCAGAATGGCCACGCCGGAACCCGGGAACGAGATCTTGGAAGTCGAGGCGAAGAAGAAGACCATATCCTCGCTGCCCTGCTCGCGGCAGGCGTCAAAAATGTTCAGCAGTTCGTCGCGCTCGTTCTCGTAGAGGTCGTGCACCGCGTAGGCGTCGTCCCAGAAAATGCGAAAATCGGGGGCGGCCGGTTTCAGCGCCGCAAAACGGCGCACCGTTTCGTCGGAATAGGTGATGCCGTCGGGGTTGGAGTATTTCGGGCAGCACCAAATGCCTTTGACGGCGGGGTCGCGGTTGACCAGCGCCTCTACCGCGTCCATGTCGGGCCCCGTCGGCGTCATGGCCACGGGGATCATCTCGATGCCGAGCGACTCGCAAATGGCAAAATGGCGGTCGTAGCCGGGCGACGGGCACACGAACCTGACGACGGGCTCGCGGCACCAGGGGCGCTCGCTGCCGTACACGCCGTACAGCATGGCGCGGGTGACGGCGTCGAACATCAGGTTGAGCGAGGAGTTGCCGCACACCATGATGTAGTTCTCCGGCAGTTTCAAAAGATCGGAAAACAGTTTTTTTGCCTCGGGCACGCCGTCGAGCAAGCCGTAGTTGCGGTAGTCAAAGCCGTCCGCGGAGCGGCAGTCGGACGCGGTGGAGATGCAGTCGAGCATGCCGGTGAGAAGGTCGAGCTGCTTGTTGCCCGGTTTGCCGCGGGAAAGATCGAGGTGCAGACCCTGCTTTTTATATACGTCATAAGAGGCCCGAAGAGAGGCCAGTTCGGTTTGCAGTTGCTTTTGGTCCATGCTTGCGTAGTTCATGTTTTCTCCTTACTTGTCGGCAAATGGGGCTGATGGGGTCGATTTTCGCAAATCGGAGCGCCAGAAATTGCAAAATTGACCGTTAACAAGGAGTATTATAGCATAATTCCGCAAGAATAGCAAGCCATTATTGCATTTTTTACAAAATTATTTGTTAAAATTCATTCTTTTCCCTGCCAGAAGAGCTGCAGGCGGCGGCACAGCGCCGCGGCGTTGCCCGCGACGCAGATATCCTTCCAATGCGGCGGGTACAGGTGCAGGTAGGGCTGCTCGCCGTAGCGGCTGTCGATCAGCACCACCGCGCCCCGGTCGCTCTCGCGCCGTATGACGCGCCCGGCGGCCTGCAGCACGCGGTTCATGCCGGGGTAGGTATAGGCATAATCGTAGCCCTGCTCGCATTTTTGCTCGTAGTAATCGCGCAGCATATTGCGCTCGTTGGAAAGGCCCGGAATGCCCACGCCGACGATGACGGCACCGATCAGCCGACTGCCGGGCAGATCCACGCCCTCGGCAAAACTGCCGCCCAGCACGCAGAAACCGACGCGCAGAACGCCCTCGTCGTCACGAAAAGCGTCGAGAAACGCCTCGCGCTCGGCGTGGCTCATGCCCCGCTGCTGTACCACGCAGGTCACGCGCGGATACTTGGCGGCAAACTGTTTTTGCACCTGTTCCAGATAGTCGTACGAAGGAAAATAGACCATGTAGTTCCCCGCTTTGGCGGTGATCGCGGCGGCGATCAGCGCGGCGACCTTTTTATAGGAAGCGGCTCTGTCTTCCATGCGGGTGCTGACGCTCGTCACGGCGGTGACACAGAGGTGCGCGGGGTCGTAGGGCGACGGCAGCGAGAGCGACACCGCCTTTTTGCCGCCGCCGAGGATATCGGCAAAATAGGCAGGCGGCGTCAGCGTGGCCGAGAAAAACACGGAACTGGCGGCGCGGCCGAGGCAGGCGGAAAGAACGCCTGCCGGATCGAGGCAGATCTGCTCGACGGTGACGGCGCCGTGCTGCAGTTCAACGTACGAAAGAAAGCGGTCGTCGTAACACTCGCCGATGCCCGCGTAGGCGCGCAGCCCCGATACGAGATCGTCCAGCGGCTTTGCCAGCGGGTGACCGGCGTTCTTTTTGAGAAACGCGTCCAGTTTTTTGCGCGTCTCGTCCGCCAGCCGCAAAAACTGTTCCAGGGGCGCGCGATTGAGGTAATAGCCGCTCTCGGTGCCGTCCTCGTGCCTGACGCGGTTCTCGGTGCAAAGGGCGGCAAGGCGGCGAAAGGCCGTGACGAAACCGCCGAGCGCCTTTTCAAGCGCGTCGTCGGCATCCGGCGCCACGCGGGCGTAGACCTGCTCGAACGGGTCGAGATCGAGCCGTGCAGAATACATATCGCGGGCGCGGTCCGGCAGGTTGTGCGCCTCGTCGATCAAAAAGGTATAGCGCCCCCGCTCCCCCTCGACGGGATCGAAATAGCGGCGCAGGTACACCGCGGGGTCAAAGGCGTAGTTATAGTCGCAGATGATGATCTCGCACCAAAGGGAGAGATCGAGCGAAAGTTCGTAGGGGCAGATCCCGTATTTGCGCGCCGTCTCGAGCAGGATACTGCGCGGAAAACCGTTTTGCCTGCCGAGCAGTTCCAGCACGGCGGCGTCCGCCCGGTCGTAATAGCCGCGCGCGTAGGGGCAATCGGCGGGATTGCAATGCGATTCGCTGCCGGTCGCCGGCCCCGTTTCCAAAAGACACATCTGCTCTTTGGCGTACAGCACGACGGTGCGCAGGCGCGCGCCCGCGGCAAAAAGACGGCCTGCCGCGGCATAGGCCTCGCGGCGGGTGCTGGCGCGGGCGGTCAGGTAAAACACGCGGTCGATCATGCCCTCGCCGAGCGCTTTGACGGCGGGATAGAGCGCCGACATGGTCTTGCCGATGCCGGTCGGCGCCTCGGCAAACAGGCGCTGCCCTTTTCTGATGGCGCGAAAACACGCCTCGGCAAACTCGGTCTGCCCCGGGCGCGGGCGCGCGTAAGGAAAGCGCACGTCAGAGAGGCCCGGCAGCAGTTCGGTGCGGCGCATGACCTCGAATTTTGCAAACGGTTCGACGCGGGTCAGAAGCGAGAGATAAAACGCCTCCAGTTCGGCGGCGCTCGCCTCGCTGTAAGTATCGCGCACGCTGCCGCCGTCGGGGTCGGTCGCGCGCAGGCGCATGCGGATGCGTTTGATCTGCCGCGCCTGGCAGAGAAAGTGCGCGTAGCACCGCAGCTGCGAATAGGCGTCCTCGCGCAGGCCCGCGCCGCGCGTGGTCTTGATCTCCTCTACGGTCAGCATGCCGTTCTCTTCAAAAATGCCGTCGGCGCGACCCGACACCGTATAGTATATGCCGCCGTAGAGCGTGGTGTTAGAAAGCGGCACTTCGCTTTGATAGTCCGGCCCCTCGGCGGCCTGCAGTTTGCGGTGGATCTCCCCGCCCCGCCGCATGGCGTCAAGGACTTTGCGGGGATAGCGGGCGTCCAGATGACCGCCTTTGTGCGCCATGGCGCACAGTTCGCGCACCGAAAACTCCAGCGCCGCGGTATCGGCATTGTAATACAAGGCGCACGCCCCCTTTCCGCTTTTTTATCATTCTATCATAACGCGCCGTCAAAGTCAATAAAACGCGGGACACGGGCGGCAAAATTACCAGAATTTTAGGGGTAGCCGAAACGGCGCCGGGCGATTATAATGGTAGTATCGGAAAGGACGGTGGTCTTGTGGAATGGATCCGCATCAGCCAGAATAAACTCAAACTCATGCTGACGGCCGAAGACGTGCGGCGATACGCCCTGTCGGCCGACGCGGAAGCGGGCGAGACGGTGCCCGACAAAAGCGCCTTTCGCGCCATTCTCACCGACGTGCGCGGCATGTGCGGCTTTGACGCCGCCGAGGATAAGGTCTACATACAGATGTACCCATCCAAAGAGGGCGGGTGCGAGTTGTTCGTCACCCGCATGGGGCTTCTCACGCTCAAAGACGCCGCGCCCGCTTTGCCCGTGCGGCACCGCGCGGAACCGGCGGCTTTTTGCTTTGAAGAAACGGACGATCTGCTCACCGTCTGCCGCGTTCTGGTCACGCGCCGCTACCGCGGCAAAAGCGCGGCGTGGCAGGACGAAAAGGGGCGCTTTTGGCTGTTTTTGACCGAGAGCGGCGCGCGCGGCGCGTTCGATTTTATCGGCGAGTTCGGCCGCCGTCTGCCCGCCGTCGACGTTCTGCCTTTTCTGCCGGAGCACGGCCGCCCCATCTGCCGCGAGCGCGCGGTCGAAACGCTGGCGAACATATAAAAAGCGCCTGCCGCTACGGGCAGGCGCTTTTCGATTATTTCAGCAGGGGTCTGATGACTTTTTCAAGCCCCATGGCCATGCGGTAAAAGCCGAGGTCGTTGGGGTGCGTGCCGTCTACGGTGCAGGCGTCCCAGCATTCCCCCGCGAACAGGTCGGCGCCCGGCACGAAGTAAAGGTTTTTGTCGCCGGCGGCTATGCCCTGTTCATACGTCTTTTTGACGATCTCGAAACGGTCGACCCACTCGTCGCACCACGGCCTGTCGTTGCCTTTGAGCAGAATATCCGTGGCGCTGACCAGCACGATGGGCAGATCGGGGTGCGCGGCCCGCACCGCCCGGTACAGCGGCGGCAGGGTGTCGGCCAGGTGCTGTGCGTTCGGGGCGTTGTGATCGTAGTCGCAGACGAAAACGCTCATGTCGAGCGAGGCGAGATATGCGACCATGGCCTCTTCCCCTCTGGCACAGCCCGAAAACCCGAGGTTGATATGATCGACGTCAAGGCGGCGGGAGATGATGGCCTGATAGGCGTTGCCGGGGCGCGAAGCGCAGCCGCCCTGGGTGATGGAAGAGCCGTAATAAACGACGGGCTTTTCGTGGGCGTAGGGCGCGGCGGCCTCCAGGTGCGCGCTTTTTTTGAACGCGACGTACAGGTGTTTGACGCGGTCGTAAAGCGGAAAGTTGATGGTGTAGTCGTACGCTTTTCCGTCCGTCCACAGGCCGGAAGAATAGCCCTCTTTCATGCCCATCGGCGGCATGAAGGTGCGAAAGAAAACGTCGCCCTGCTCCGTTTTGCGGCAAAGATCAAAGCCGCTCTGCCCCGTCAGGGGCATGTGCGACATCAGGGCGCTGTTGTCCATATCCGCCTTGATGGCGATGTAGGGGGAGTCGGTGCGGAATTTGACGCGCCCGCCCGCCGTTTTGATGGCCAGCGACGCCACGCCCTCCGAAACGCTTGCGGCCACGTCCGCCGGCATGCGCACGAAGCGATCCTGCGCCTTATCGAAATACACGCCGTAAACGGCGAACGGCGGCTCCAACACGTCGAACCAGACCAGGTCCGGCTCGGTCACGGTGGTCTCCACTTTTAAGTTTTTGTCGATCTCCCAAATCTCCATATCAAATATCCTTTCTGACCTTTCGGCCATTTTTGACTGTTGCACCGTCTGTTTTTGCAAAGGAACGGTACCCTGCTTCTTTTTTGGAGAGATTTTCCTCGGTGATTTCGGGCAAAGAACGGGAAAGTCTTAATGTTTCTTTTCCTTGAGACCCATCTGTTTCAGAAACTCCGCTTTGGTTATCTGTGGATTTTCCTTTATCAGTTGATAACTCTTTTCCAGGTTGTCGTCCTCTATCGCGTCCCCGATCGTTAGAATATCTGTTTGCAACGATTTCAGATAGTTCATCACTAACATACCTTTTTGATATTGCGTCATGGTTTACCTCTTCAATATATTTTGATCTCAAGGCGGCGTCTTGTATTGTGTGTTTTTCTCTTACTCCAAATCGAATATCGCCTTTTTCTTTTCCGCTGTCAACAATGTAAACGGTGTTATCTTTCTCAATCGCGATGCCGTCCGCAACAACATTGTCAAATCCTCGGTACATACTGCGCAAGGCACCGCGAATATGGTTGACGTTTTCTTCGCCGATGGTGGAGTAAGAAATATACCTTACAGTTCTATTATACCTCACCTCTCCCTCATTTTCAACGTCTTCCGGCTCTTTTTTCTCTTTTTTTACAATATGGCCGTCCACGTAAGCATAGCCATTTTCGGCAAGGGCTTTCAGCAGCAGCCGCTCGGTGTCAAGCATCTTTCGGTGCGCGGGTTTTATCCGCCATCCGCAAAAAATCTTGCGCGCCGTCGGTTTTTGTGCTATACTGTTCGTATCACCGCAAAGGAGAACCGTTATGGACTGGGCCACGCTTGAAAACGAATGCAAAACCTGTCAAAAATGCGCCCTCGGCGCCACGCGCCAAAACTGCGTGTTCGGCACGGGCAACCAAAACGCCGACCTCTTGTTTGTGGGCGAGGCGCCCGGCGAGCAGGAAGACCTTTCGGGCATTCCCTTTGTGGGGCGCGCCGGGCAATTGCTCGACCGCTTTCTCTACGCCGTGGATATCCCGCGCGAAAAGGTATATATCGCCAACATATTGAAGTGCCGCCCGCCGCACAACCGCGATCCCCTGCCCGAAGAGGAAGACGCCTGCATCGGGTTTCTGCGCGATCAGGTGCGCCTGATCCGCCCGAAAGTGATCGTGTGCCTCGGGCGCATTTCCGCCGCGCGCCTCATCAAGCCCGATTTCAAGATCACCAAAGAACACGGCGTGTGGTTCGAGAAAGGCGGCTTTGCCATGACCGCCGTCTATCACCCCGCGTTTCTCCTGCGCGATCCCCGCAAAAAAGAGGAGATGCTGACCGATATGCAGGGCGTGCGCGCCAAATTGCGTGAGATGGGGGCGCTTTGATGGACGGCGCCACGTTTTTCGGCCTGTTAGAGGTCATCGGCATTCTGTTTCTCATCCTCTTTTGCGGCGTGCTGTGCCGCCGGGTCGGCGTGATCGACGACGCGGCCTCGCACCGCCTTTCCAAACTCATCATCTGGCTGTGCCAGCCCATGATGATCGTGGGCGCGCTGATAAGCAAGCCCTTTACCCCCGAACTGTTCCGCGAGGGCGCGATGTACGCGCTGATCGGTTTTTTGATCTTTCCCCTGTCGGCGCTGTTCGCCTTTCCGCTGACGCACTTTTTTGCCGACGCGGACGAGCAAAAACTCTCCCGCTTCGCCCTGATCTTTACCAACTGCGGCTTTCTCGGCTTTCCCGTGCTGGAAGCCATTTTTCCCGGCAAGGGCGCGTTTTACGGCGCGTTCTTCGTCATCGGCTTTCACGTCTACATCTGGACGCTCGGCATCTGGATCCTGTCAAAAGGCCGCCCCGACATTCGCCTGACGTGGAAAAAGGCCTTGATCAATTTCGGCACCGTGCCGTGCCTGATCGGTCTTTTGCTCTACCTCTCGCAGGCCGTCCTGCCGTTTGCCATGCCCGCTTTGCTCGTTTCGTTCTGCACCAAACTCGGCGACCTGTGCATGCCCGTTTCGGTGCTGGTCACGGGGGCGCTTTTGGCCACGCAGAGCCCGCGCGCCATGGTCAAAAACGGCCGGCTTTGGCTGTTCAACGTCTATAAACTGCTGGTGATACCGCTTTTGGTGGCGTTGGTCGCCAAACTGGCCACGCTGTGGATGCCAGACCCCTACCGCATCATTCTGTTTGCCACCACCGTCGCGGCTCTGCCGAGCGCCTCGACCGTGACCATGCTCGGCGAACTCTACGACGTCGATCCGGGCTACGCCGCCGAAACGGTGGGCACCTCTTCTCTGCTGACGGTCGCCACCCTGCCCCTGATGTATTTCGTCGGCGACCTGATCGCAAGACTGTAAAAAAAGACCCCGACGGGGTCTTTTTTTGTTCAAAATCTTTTTTTGCGGCGGGTGTAGAGCGCCAGCAGCGCGCGGCCGGAAAACGGAAAGAGCGGATAGAGATAACTGCGGCCGCCGTTGACCGTTTTGTTGGTGACGATCAGGATCAGCGTCAGGCAAAGGCCCGCGAGGAACCCCCACACGTTGAAGAGTTGCGTCAGGATCAGCAAGAGGATGCGCATGAATTTCAGGGCGTAACCGAGTTCAAAACTGCTCTGCGTGGCGTTGGCGATGGCCACGAACGCCATATAGAGCACCACCTCGGGGATGAGCCACCCCACGTTGATGGCAAAATCGCCGAGCAAGAGACCCCCGACGGCCGACAGCGAGTTGGTCAGCATATCGGGCGTGTTCATAGAGGCCATGCGCAGGCCGTCGATGATGAATTCCGCCAGCAGCAGTTGCCAGAACAGCGGCAGTTTGCCGCTTTCGTTCGGTATGGTGAAGGCGAGAAAATCCGGCACGACGGCGGGATTTTTCGTTTCAAGGAACCAAAGCGGGGTCAAAAACAGCGTCAGCCAGAACACGATATGCCGCACGATGCGCAGATACGTGCCCGTCAGCGGCGGCAGATAGTAATCGTTGCTCTCCTGCAGAAAGTCGAATATGCCCGTCGGCAATATCATGGCGGCGGGGCTGTTGTCGATCAGCACGACGACGTTGCCCTCCAACAGCTGCGCGGCGGCGGCGTCGGGACGCTCGGTATAGCGTATCTTCGGGAACGGGTTGTACCAATGCGTGCGGATCAGCGTTTCCGCCAGCGATTGATGGCCGAGCGTCAGCGCGTCGGTATCGAGCCCGTGCACGCGCGCTTTGACGTAGCGCACCAGGCGGGGGTCGGCTCTGCCCTTCATATAGCAAACGACGATATCCGTGCCCGAGGCGCGCCCCACGCGGGCGCAGTGCATGGTCAGCGCGGGGTCGCGGATGCGGCGGCGGATGAGCGCCGTGTTGAAAACGATCGTTTCGACGAACCCGTCGCGCGCGCCGCGCATGACCCGGTCGTTCTCCGGCTCGGCGGTACTGCGGGCGGGCGAGGTGCGCACGTCCAGGCAAAGCGCCGCCCCGCCGAACGTGGAGCCGAGCAGGATCGCCATGCCGGCCAGCGCCGAGGTCAGCAGCGCCTCGCCGTCGTACATCACGTCGCCCTCCACGTAGGGCAGATGACGGCGCAAAAACGTTTTTGCGTCTTGCGGCATGGTTTCGACCGATAAAAAGTAGGTCAGCAGTTTTTGCATGGAACCGTCTTTGAACAGCCCGTCGATATAGTACAGCGTGATCTCGCCCTGCCCCACGGCCAGCACTTTTTTGACCACGTCGTAATTCTCCCCCACCTGCAGGTGACGGTCGAAAAAGGCCACGTTCCCACCGTAATCCTCACGCAAAGGCAACAAAAAAACCACCCCTTTTTGCAAGAGTTTTCCCGCGGGGTGGTTTTTTTATGTAAAAAGCGCGTCAGAGAATGACGAACGAGGGCAGGCCGTTTTGGTAGGCGGGATAGGCCTCGCCCGCGATCAGCGGCAGCAGATACGCCGCGCAGGCCGCGGTGATATGGTCGCCCGTCTCGTTGATGAAGGCGTCCGGCACGACCTTTTCTTTGTTGGCGATGTCGGAAATGCCGTGATGCTCCACGTGGAAGAGGTAAGGCGAGGTGCTGTCGCGCACGAGGATCATCATTTCTCTGCTGACGCCTTCGGCGGCGGCCTTGACGGCGGCGCGCCCCACGGCAACGGACTCGGCAAGATCGGTCGCCGAGGCGATATGCGCGCCGCAGCGCTGGCTGATGTTGAGTTCCACCGAGCGCACCTTGCACCCGATCTCGCGTTTGACGGCGTATTCCAGCGCCTTGCCGGCGCCCGACAACTGCTTGTGCCCGAACACGTCGGCCGACGCCACGCCGAACCCGTCGCACACGTAAGTGCCGTCGGCAAAGCGAATGCCCTCGGAGATGGCGATGACGACGTTGGGGTGCTTTTGCAGGGCGGCGCGCACGGCGGCAAAGAACGCGTCTTTGTCAAACGCGCGTTCCGGCAGATAAATCAGATCCGGCACGGGCAGACCCACGGCCATGCCGAGGCCGGCGGCGGCGGTCAGCCAACCCGCGTTGCGCCCCATGATCTCGACGATGGTGACGGCCGGCACGGTATAGACGGCGCAGTCGCGCAGGATCTCCTGCATGGTGACGGCAATGTACTTGGCCGCCGAGCCGTAGCCCGGCGTGTGGTCGGTCACGACCAGATCGTTGTCGATGGTCTTTGGCACGCCGAGAATGCACATGTCGTAGGCGTGCGCTTTGGTATAGGCGGAGAGTTTATCCACCGTGTCCATCGAGTCGTTGCCGCCGATATAGAAGAAATAGCGGATATTATACTTTTTGAAAACGGCCAGCAGTTTTTCGTAAACGGCGTCGTTCTCCCCCGGCTTCGGCAGTTTTTTGCGGCAGGAGCCGAGCGCGGCCGCCGGCGTGTGTTCGAGTTTTTCGATCTCGGCGGGGTCCGCAAAACGGGCGGTCAGGTCGACGAGGCGCTCTTCGAGAAGACCCTCTACGCCGTTTTTCATGCCGTACAGCATGGCGATGGGGCTATCTTTTTCAAGCGCGCCGCGAATGACGCCCGCCAGCGTGGCGTTGATGACGGCAGTGGGGCCGCCGGACTGACCGACGACGGCGTTTGCCTTTACCATGTTCATGTTCTCTCTCCTTTTCTCTTTCTCCTTTTCCCGTCATTTCGGACAGGCGACGCTTCATAGAATGCCGGGGAGGTGAGTTTTTTGTTTTCGTTATTGATCTCTTTACTGCTCGGCGCGGCGCACTTGCTGCTCGGCATCGGCACGCCGCAGAATTTCCCTTCTCCGCTTTCCGAAAGCGAGGAAAGCGCCTGTTTCGCCGCCAAAAAGCAGGGCGACGCCGCGGCGCGTGAAAAACTGATCGTGCACAATCTGCGCCTCGTTTCGCACGTGGTGCGCAAATATTACGGCACGGCGCAGGATCAGGAAGATCTCGTCTCGATCGGCACGATCGGCCTGATCAAAGCCGTGGACACCTTCAAAGAGGAGAACGGCGCCCGCTTTGCCACCTACGCGGCCCGGTGCATTCAAAACGAGATACTGATGTATTTCCGCTCGCAGAAAAAGCACGCGACGGAAGTCTCGATCAACGAGACCATCGACGTGGACCGCGACGGCAATCCCCTGACCTATATGGACGTGATGGCCACCGAGGACAACGTGACCGAGGAGTTGGACGTTCGCGTCAGGTCACAGCGGGTGCGCCGACTGGTCGACACGGTGCTCGACGCGCGGGAGCGGCAGATCGTCACGCTGCGCTACGGTCTGTCGGGCGAGCCGCCGCGCACGCAGCGGCAGGTGGCCGAACTGCTCGGCATTTCGCGTTCCTACGTCAGCCGCATCGAGAAAAGCGCGCTCGATACCCTGCGGGCCCATTGCTGACCCGCCGCCGCAGAAAAACCGATCAGACGGGGCAGGCGCTGACCGTGGCGCTCCAGACGTTCATGCACATATATCCGCTATCGTCTTTGTATTTGCCTCTGTAAGGCAAAACGGGCTCTTCCAGTTCCGGAACGTTCGGCACTTTGCCGGAAAGATACGCCTCAATGCGCTCCCGGGTCGCGGCAAGCCGCTCTTTCAGCCCGCCGAGGCGCAGATCCTGCACGGCAAAACCGTAGGGCTTGTTCTCGCGGTTCCATTGGTCGCGGAACAGTTCGTGAAAGACGTCCAGGTCTTTGACGATGAGATCGGTCTCTTCGGCGAGCGTCACCAGCGCTTTGCGGTCCCCCGCGAGATAGGCGCGGCGCAGGCGCACGGTAAAATCGCTTTTGCGCACCAGCACGCGGCAAAGCGCCGCCGCGGTGCGGAAAAGATAACCGAAACGCGCGTTTCCCACGTAGGCAGCGAGACTTTCCGCTGCCTTTTTATAATTCTCCGCCACGGTCTCGGGATCCATGTCGGCATCCATCAAACCTTCCAGCGGGTCGTTATAAAGCAGATATTTGGAGGGGTTGCGCGGGTGCTGCGGCATGGCGTCTTTGGCGTGCGCCATATCGTCCGGCGCGTCCAGCGTCAGCATCTCTTCAAACCCGATCCCGAAGACCTCGCGCATGCGCCGCTCAAGGCGCGCCTCGTCCGGCTCGCCGCCGTAAGCGTATTCGGCGTAAAGCATCAGCGTAGGCAGCGTGGTATAAAGACTGGTCTCCCTGCCGTTGTCGCCCCACGCGGTCACGATCAGGTCTTTCATGCCGGCTTTTTCGCATTCCTGCAACTGAATGCGCGACGAATAGACGGAAAACCGTTCGTGCGGCGTAAAACCGGACCAACACCAGGCGCCGCCCGCAAACGCGGTGTCGTTGTGCGGGAATTTGAGGTGGCATTCCAGCATGTGCGCAAAACGGGCGCGCGCGCTTTCGTTGGAGTAGTAGTCCCAGAAAATGAGCGTCAGCCCCGCGGGCACTTTGGCCATGACCTCATCGGAGATCTCGCCCTCGCTGACGTAGTAGCGGCCGCCGAAGGCCATGCGGAAGAACATATCGCTCCAGATCATGGGCGAAAGACCGTGCTTGCGGCAGAGCGCCACGACGCGGTCAAGATGCTCCAGCATGATGTCGGTCGACGGCGTAAAACCGTGCTGATCGAGGTAGCGGCCGCGCCCGAGGTGATGCGCCTCGTCCATGCCGAGGTTAATGCGGCGGGAGCGCAGGCAGGCCGAAAAATGCGCCAGCATGGCATCGACCAGTTCATAGGTCTTTTCATCGCCGGCCAGCATGATATCGTCGATATCGCGGTATTCCGCCATGGCGGGCCAGCGCAGCATCTGCGCCAGGTGCGCGAGCGTCTGAATGGCCGGAATGATCTCGATGCCGAGCGAGGCGGCGTAGTCGTCGAGTTCTTTCAGTTCCGCCGCGGTATAGGCGCCGCGCATGTGGCCGAAATAGGGATAGCCCTCTAACAGGTAAGTATCCTCGATATAGAGCATCATGGCGTCAAAGCCCATCATGGCGAGATAGCGCACCGTGCGTTTGGCGCCCGCCATGTTAAGCACCGCGTTGCGGGAGCAGTCGGGCATAAGCCCCAGCGTGTTGGCCGTGCAGCGTTCGTGCACGTCGCCCCCGCCCGCCAGTACGGCGCGGATATGGGAAAGGCCGCGGTTATAGTCCTGAATGCGGCCGGCCGTCAGCACGACGCCGTTCCCCTCTTTGACTACGTGCAGGCCGTCGCCGCGGCAAACGCGCACGGGCACGCCGCCCTCGGCGCGCGCCAGATCGAGTTCGGGCAAAAGTTCGTTCGTCGCCCGTTCCCATTCGGCAGGCAGACCGTTGACGGAAATGTTCAGCATCATGGTTTTCTCCTTATGAAAATGCGGGGCGGCATGGTATGCCGCCCTGTTTTTTACCAGTTATCGCTGCCGTCGTTCGGCAAGACCGCCTCAAAAGAGCGGATGGCGCACTCGATCATATCGTCGGTCGGCTCTTTGACCGTGATACGCTGCAGCCAAAGCCCCGGCGCGGAGATGATGCGGGTCAGGATATTGTCGTGGCGACCCGCCAGTTTGAGCAGTTCGTAGCCGACGCCCATGATGACGGGGATCAGCAAAAGACGGATGCCCGTGCGGACAAAGGGATAGACCTTTTCGCTGATGCCGGCAAACTCCGTCGGGATGAACAACCCGACGATGATGCTGACGAGGAGCATGAGAATGAGGAAAGAGGTGCCGCAGCGAGGGTGAAAACGGCGCTGCGTGCGCACGTTCTCCACCGTCAGCGGCAGGCCGTGTTCATAGCAAAAGATCGTCTTATGCTCCGCCCCGTGGTACATAAAGGTACGGCGGATGTCTTTCATCAGCGACACGAGCAGCAGGTACAGCACGAACAGAATGATCTTGACGATACCCTCGAATGCGGAACGCGCGAGGCGGCTCTCGGCCACGCTTTCGGGCAGAACGGGCTTCAGGAGCGTGAACAAAAAGGCGGGCAGCCACACGAACAGGCCCAGCACAAGAACAAAACCCAAAACGGCGGCAATGATGCCGATGGCGGTCATGGCGCCTTTGCCGAGCCCCGATCTCGGGGGTTCGCTGTTGCCGCTTTCCGTCTCGTTCTCCGGCGCGGGCGTCTCTTCGGCGGCCTCTGCCGGCGCCGCCTCGGTCACGGCAACCGTCTCTTCTTTGGTCTCTTCGCGCTCTTCTTTTTTCTGTTCGGCGGTCGTTTCTTCTTCGGCGAAAATATCGGCCGAGCGCATCAGGCACTTGTAGCCGAGCGTCAGCGAGTCGATAAACCCGAAAATGCCGCGAATGAAGGGCCAGCGGCAAATTTTGGGCCGCTTTTTGAGATCGTTGTCGTGCGCCTCAAAGTAGATCTCGCCGTTGGGGCGGCGCACCGACAGCGCGTACCGCTCGGGGCCGCGCATCATCACGCCCTCGAGCAGCGCCTGCCCGCCGATGGACGTTTTTTTGCAGGGCGGACAGTTCTTTTTGTCTTTTTTCATGTTTCCTCCGATAGAGCAAACCACCGCCCCGACACAGCGAAACCGCCGTGCCGGCGCGGTGATCGACCCGGTCACTTATTCTCTTGCGAGAACTCCATTTTGATCTGACCGCCCGCTTCCTTTTTGTGCTTCTCCATCAGTTTATGGATGCGCTTGACGGGATCGAGCAGGTTGCTGATGGTCTCGTCGTGGTTGAGGGTGTCGATGATGTAAGCCACGTATTTGCACATATTGACCTCAACGTACCACTCTTTGGAGAGCAGTTCGGGGGTGCGATAGACGAAGTTGGTGGTGAAAATGCGGGAAATGATGCCGTCCTGATAGGCCTTGTCGAATTTGGCAAGCCCCTCGGTGAACAGGCCGAAGGTGGCAAAGTTGAACACGCGCTTGGCGCCCTTCTCTTTTAACTGCAGCGCCACGTCGAGCAGGGATTCGCCGGAGGCGATCATGTCGTCGACGATGATGACGTCTTTGCCGGTCAGGTCGCTGCCGAGGTACTCGTGAGCGACGATGGGGTTGCGGCCGTTGACCACGCGGGAGTAGTCGCGGCGCTTGTAGAACATGCCGATGTCGAGGCCGACGACCGAGGAGTAGTACATGCACCGGCCCATGGCGCCCTCGTCGGGCGCGATGATGACGGTATCTTCTTTGTTCAGGGAGATATCCGGCTCGTGCCGCACCAGCGCCTTGATCATCTGGTAGGCGGGTCGCACGTCGTCAAAGCCGCACAGCGGCACGGCGTTCTGCACGCGGGGGTCGTGCGCGTCGAAGGTGATGATGTTCATAACGCCCATGCTCTCCAGTTCCTGCAGCATCAGGGCGCAGTCGAGGGATTCGCGGGAGGAACGCTTGTGCTGACGGCCTTCATACAGCATGGGCATGATGACCGAAACGCGGCGCGCTTTGCCGGCGATGGCGGCAATGATGCGCTTGAGGTCGGCGTAATGATCGTCGGGGCTCATGGGGACCTGCTGACCGTACATTTTGTAGGTCACGCCGTAGTTGAAGGGGTCGCAGATGATGTAAACGTCGTGGCCCCGCATGGAGTCGTGCAAAAGTCCTTTTGCCTCGCCGGTGCCGAAACGGGGACATTCCGCCGCCGCGATGAACGACCCTTCGTCGCCGTGACGACGCCAGTCGCGCAGGTAGTTGTCGACCTGTGCGACAAACTGCTCGCACCCACGCATGCCGATAACGCTCAACTCGCCGTAAAGTGATTCCTTCATTGTGTTCCCTCCGCGTGTTATATAAAATTGTGAATGAAGATACGTGCGGGCACGCCCGCCTGTAAGTTTATTATAACATGGAGATTATAATTTGAAAAGCGCCTTTTTGAAAAAACTTTCAATTCGGCGTTTTTTGTCAAAAAGACGAAAAACAAGACGCAGGAGCAAGGGGCTTTTGTTCAAATTATTTCATAACGACGATGATTTATTTTATTTCAATTCGACCACGGTCACGCCGCCGTCGCCCTCGCCGTACCGGCCAATGCGGAAAGAGCCCACGCGCCGGTCGTGTTTGAGGCGATCCCAAAGAGAGGCGCGCAACGCGCCGGTTCCCTTGCCGTGAATGAGCCGCACGGTGCGAAAACCGGCCACCGAAGCGGCGTCAAAGTACTTGTCCACCGCCAGCCAGGCTTCCTCGCCCGTCATGCCGCGCAGGTCGATCTCGTCCCGGCAGTCGCGGCTGATCTCCGCGTGATAGTTCCGCGCGGGGGTCGGCTTTTCGCCGGGCGCGCCGACGGTCGGCTCGTTCTCGATCAGGCGCAGGTTCTCCACTTTGGATCGGGTGCGGATGATGCCCGCCTGCACCTGCACGTTGCCGCTGTGATCGGGGTCGGTCAGCAGCACGCCCTTTTTGTCGATGTCGACCAGATACACCTCGTCGCCCCGGCGCAGGGGGCGCGGCAGCCGATAGTCCTCGTTGCTGCGCGTCTGCACGGGATTATAGCGCTCTTCGCTCTCTTTGAGGTGCGCCCGCACGGCGCGGCGCGCCTCGTTCAGTTTTTCGCCGAGGTTTTCGGCCTCACGCGCTTTTCTGACCTCTTCCAGCTGCTTGAATACGAAATCGCTCGACGCCCGCGCGCTCTCCATCAGCGCCACGGCTTTGGCCTCGGCGGCCTCGTAATCGCGTTTGGCCGCCGCCAGACGGTCGGCGATCT
Organism: uncultured Clostridia bacterium; assembly: GCA_947306035.1. Taxonomy (GTDB): domain Bacteria; phylum Bacillota; class Clostridia; order Oscillospirales; family CAG-272; genus Firm-07. The sequence continues at coordinate 18,820 of CAMZFG010000001.1, forward strand.
CCTTGTCCGCGATCTGCTTGCGCCTCTCGTAATCGGCGCGCAGTTTTTCGGCCTCTTCCCTTTCTCTTTCCATCTGCAGGCGGGCGGCCTCGAGCTGTTCGATGACGTGCTCGAAACGGCGGTTCTCCTCGCTGATGCGGGAACGGGCGTCCGCCACCACGGCGGCGGGCAGGCCCAGCTTTTCGGAGATGGCGAACGCGTTGGATTTGCCGGGCGCGCCGATGATGAGCCGATACGTGGGCCGCAGCGTGGTCACGTCGAATTCGCAGGAAGCGTTCTGCACCCCCTCGGTATCCAGGGCGAACGCTTTGAGTTCCGCGTAGTGCGTGGTGGCCACCGTCAGGGCTCCCGCGCGGCGGGTGGCGTCGATGACGGCCAATGCCAGCGCCGCGCCCTCCACGGGGTCGGTGCCCGCGCCGAGTTCGTCGAACAGCACCAGCGACCGATCCGTCACGGAGCGCACGATGGAGACGATGTTGACCATGTGCGACGAGAAGGTGGAAAGCGATTGTTCGATGCTCTGCTCGTCGCCGAGATCGACCAGAACGCGGTCGAAAAGGCAAAGTTCAGACCCTTCCTCCGCCGGAATGAACAGGCCGGACTGCGCCATCATGGCAAAGAGCCCCACGGTCTTGAGCGTCACCGTTTTGCCGCCCGTGTTGGGGCCCGTGATGATGAGCGTATCCCACTCGCCGCCGAGCGTGACGGTGATGGGCACCACCTTTTCCCGATCGATCAGCGGGTGGCGCGCCTTGATCAGGCGCACGCGCCGTTGTTCGGTGATGACGGGCGCCGTGGCGCGCATATTCTCCGCCAGTTTGGCGCAGGCAAAACAAAAGGCCAGTTCGGTCATGTTCTGATAGTTCAGGTGCAGCGCGCCGCTCTCGGCCGCCGCCAGGCCGGAAAGTTCCAGCAGCACGCGTTCGATCTCGTGCTGTTCTTTGGCCTCGAGCATGCGCAGTTCGTTGTTGGCGTCCACCACCGCCATGGGTTCGACGAAGATGGTGGCGCCCGACGACGAGGTGTCGTGGATCAGACCTTTGATCTCGTTTTTGCTTTCGGCGCGCACGGGAATGACGTAGCGCCCGTTGCGCATGGTGACGATATTCTCCTGCAGGTGACGTGCGTAGGTGTTCGACGTGATATAGTGCTGCAGGGTCTCGCGGATCCTGCCGTTGGCGGCGCGGATCTTGCGGCGGATGTCGGCGAGCGCCGGGCTGGCCTCGTCGGCGATCATATCTTCGGCGATGATGGTGTGAAAAATGCGGTCTTCCAACCGGCGATCGGGCAAAAGACGCTCGAACACCTCGTCGAGTACCGTTTCGAACGTGCGGTTGACGCGGCTGTAATCGAGCAGTCCTCTGGCCGTGCGCAGCACGTTGCCGACGGCAAGCAGTTCGCGCGGGGTCAGCGTGGCCCCTTTGGTCGCCCGTTCCAGCGGCTCCGCGATGTCCTCGATCATACCGAACGAGGGCATGCCCTTTTCGGCCAGAAGGCGCAGGGCGTCGCCCGTGCGCGTCAGACGCGCCGTGACCGTTTCCGGCTCGTCGTCCGGCAGTACGGCCATGGCCAGCTGTTTGGCGCCGGAAGTGGGCGCGACCGCGGCCAGCATTTCGAGTATTTTATCAAATTCCAATGTGCGGCACGTTCTCTCTTCGGTGTGCATGGTTCCCTTTCTTGCGTCACAGCGTGTATTTCTGCGGCGACGCGACGATGCGTTTATAGTTTTCGAGCGTGAGGAAACCACGCTCCAGATGATGCAGCAGATAGGCCTCGGCCGCCCGGCAAAACGTGTCGCGCGAGGGCTCGTCGGTCAGCTGAAAGGCGAAAACGCGCTTCGGCTCGGCATTCACCACGTAAGAGAGGGCCGCCGCCGCGCCCGCCGTCAGGGGGCACAGCACGTGCCGCTCGCCGAGTTCGCCGATCTCCGGCAGGGGCGCGTTCGCCGTTTTTTTGTGCAGGCAGGCGGAGCAGATCAGCCCGCCGTTCATCACGTCAAGGCAGGCGCCGTCCGCCCCCGTGGGCTTGCCGCACGAAAGGCAGGCCGACAGATCGGGCAAATAGCCGGAAACGGCCGCCGCCCGCATCTCGAACACGGCTTTGACGATGCGGCTCTCCGTTTTGCCTTCCGACAAAAGATGCAGCGCGTTGAGCGTCAGGGGCAAGATCTCGCCCGCCGGCTCGTGCTCGCCAGACAGTTCATAGGCCACGTCGGCGAGGTACGCGGCGAGAAACAGTTTTTCCATATCCAACCGAATGCCGGCAAACGCCTCTTTCATGGTGACGCCGCGCACCCAGCGCATATCGTTTTTGCGGTAAAAATCAAAGCTTGTCCAGGTAAAAGGCTCGGTGGGCGCCCGCTCGAAGCGGTTGAGTTTGTGCGCTCCCTTGAGGATAGCGCAAAAGCGCCCCTCCTCTGCCGAAAGCAGCGTGAGCAGCACGTCGTTCTCACCCCAAACGTCGGCGCGCAGAACCAGCGCGTCAAGACCCGAACTCTGCACGGTCACTTTTCCTCCCGATACCCGAA
>CAMZFG010000002.1 GCA_947306035.1 uncultured Clostridia bacterium
TTTGGCTTCCTCGCGCAGCACGGTCTTGTTCTCGTCGAAATCCGAGTTCAGATCGCTGCCGAAGGTAGCAAGCGACACGCCGGTGGCGTCTGCGTACTTATTGTAGCGTTTGACCAGTTTTTCGTAGAACTTGCTGTACGTGGCGGGCGACAGCACCATCTGGAAGTAGCTGGTGTTGGCCTGCATGGTCACGGAGTACAGCCGTTTGGTGGTGTAGCGGTTGTCGATGGTGCGGGCGTAATTCTTTTTCGCTTTGACCGCACGACCCGCTTCGCCGCCGGTGGTGTAGACGAAATCGAAATCGGGATAAACGCCGAACCCTTTTTCTTTGGCTTCCGCCAGCAGGGCTTTGAAGCCGGATCTGCCGCCCACCGAGCGCTGCCATTTGAGCTTATAAGGCACTTCCGAATAAAGACCGCCGTTGGCAAAGCCCTTCAGTTTGAAGTTGACGTTGGTCACGTCTTTGCCCGCCAGGTAGGCGTACATTTCGGAAATATCCTCGAACGAGGTCAGCGGCACCGACACCGTCACGGGCACGGAAGCCACCTTTTTGATGGTGTCCATGCAGCCGAAAACTTCCAGATACAGCGGAATGGAAGTCTTGACGTCGTCGGTCGTCAGGCGGTTGAAAGTCTCGGAAGTGGCGTCCAGATAGTCGCGGTAAGCCGCGGCCATGCCCATCCACGAGCACTCGTAGTAATTCTCAAGACCCGCCGCCGCGGCTTTGTTCGCGTCCGAAAGGATCATGTAGCGCAGGCGGTAATCGCCCACGTAGCGGCGATAGGCGTAAACGGAGAGGTTGCTTGAGGATTTGGGCGTATCGTAGGGGCGCGTCAGAAAACGCGGAATGATGGAAGAATACTGCTTTTTGGAGTGGTTGAGGATCAGCGTTGCCAACGCCTCGCCCTCCTCGATAAAGCCGAGATAGCCGCGGCTGACGCCGGTATCCGCATCCGTTTCGACCTGGCCGAACACGGGCATGCGCATGATCTGCGTGCGGGTACCGGTCAGGTTCTGGAAGAAGGCAAAGTCGTTGCCGTACACGCGGCCGGCAATGCCGTCCGTTTCCACGTTCAGCCGATACAGGGTGCCGGAACCGTCGGGATAGAACGAATAGCCGTCGTTCTTCTTGTAGCAGGCGCCCATGTAAGGCAGAATGTTGAACTCCAGCACGCGGTAGGCGGTCTCGTCATAGCGTAAACCGTTGCCGGAAACGCTGACCGAAAGGCCGTATTCGTCGATGCGGTACTCCAGCGCCGTGCGGAACACGGGCGCCGCCGTGCTGGTATCCTCGTAGCCGAGCAAGTCGTAGTCCTCGTCCATTTTTTCAAACGAGTACTGCGGGCAGTAGTCGAGGATCAGTTTTTCCAGATCGCGCATCTTGCGCGTCTTGATCTTCGGGTCCAGCGAGTAGTAGAAAAGATCGCGCTTTTCATCGTACGAGGGGTCGTGCTGCATGTTGTACCACAACCGCAACTGGTTGGCGGCGGCGGTATCCTTTTCGGCCATGGGCTCGAGGATGTTGGCCTCGAGCGAGTCCACTTCGATGCGCAAAGGCAAAAGGATACGGGCCGAGATCTCGCCGATGGCGTATTCCACGCGCAGACCGCCTTTGATCTTTTTGACGGACAGCTGCCCTTTCAGGGCCGCGTCGTTATAGCTGTTCAGCACCTTCTCCACGTTTTCCGCGTCGCGGTACTTGAGAACGATCTGCGACATCAGCTCTTGGCGGGGGGTGGATTCGTTGGTGATCTCCCGCGTCATATTGTACGGGTTGGTGAACAGCACCTCGCCCGTCGCGTTCTTGCGATACGCCACGGTGCCGAGCACCTCGTCGCAATACAGCGAGTAGGTGCCGTTGTCAAAATACTTGACCATGTCAAGGAGGCGCGCGTCCTCGGTGGCGTACTCGTCACGCGTGTAGTCGTGATCGGCTTCCAGCACGCGACCGGCAACGACTTCGCCGCCACCCTCTTCGTCTTCTTCGCCCGGTTCCGCGAAGACCGTCAGAGCCGGCACGGCGCACACCGTCAGCAGCACGGAGAGGAACAGGCACAAAACGCGCAGCAGATATTTCTTTTTATTCATATTGCTTTGTTCTCCTTTCCGTGCTTAAATGCGGTAGTTGACTTCGGTGATGATGTTGCTCACGTACCGCACCATATCCATCACCAGCGAGGTAAAGAGGATCGCGAGGAACATGATGAACGCCATACCCACGATGGTGCAAAGGGTGATCAGAACGTTCTTGCCCATGGTGTAGTCGTGCGTGACCATCATGCCGAAGAACAGGAGGAACCCCGTCCAGATAAAGCCGAACGCGAGGATCAGCTTGAGAATGTCGACCTCGTTGCTGACCACGATGTTCGAGAACAGCGTGACCGGCACGGTCGTCAGCGTAATGGGCAGCAAGCTGTAACCGCAGGCGATAAAAATGTCTCGGAAACTGCCTTCGCCGTCAAACAGCGTCGTCAGACACCAGTTGGCGACCGCAAACAGCAGGATCGGCACAAAGACCACCAGCGTCTGCATGAAAATGGTACTGTAAACGCCCTGCGGGTTCATGACGTAACCGGTGCCCACGCTCTTGTAGAACAGGGCGATGACGGTCACGATCATGAAGAACAGCGCCGCGCGCATCGAGCCGCGCTTTTCGTGCTTCAGATCCCAGAAGCCGTCCATGGGATGGAATATCACGTGAAATACGTAATAGAGTTCGTCTTTGAACTTGTGCCGCTCGCCCGAAACGGCCACCTTCTTGTTGACCTTGGCGGCGTGGCGAAGGAACTTGACGATCACCACGATGACCACGATCAACACCACCGGGATCAGCAGGAAGAACTTGGACATCCACTGCTTGCGCATCTCCTTGTAGGCCTCGGAGTAGTTGGTGGTGTCATAGGCGGCGCGGTAGTATTCGAGCGCCTCTTTGTACTTGCCGTTGCGGGAGAGGGATTGACCGATGCCCACGTAAGCGGCGTCGTAGTTGGAGTTGCGCATCAGAATGTCTTTCCAGTCCTCGATGGCCTTGTCGTACAGACGCACGTTCTGGTGATGCAGCGCCTGCATCAGCACGTCGCCGTACTCGGTGCGGTTGAACACCGTCATATACTGCGTCGTGCCCGTGCCGTCCAGCATCAGCAGCGTGTCGCCCTGATAGCAGATGGACTGGATGTAACTGGTGTTGCCGAGCAGCAGGCCCGGGTCGCCGAACGCGAACAGCAGGTTGCCGTCGTAGTCGTAGGTGAACACGCGGTTGCGGTTGCGGTCCACGATCGTCCACGTGCCCTCGGGGCCGCAGGCCACGTCCGTGACACGGGAAACGCCGTTGGTACCTTGCTGTTGGGTGCCCACTTTATAGGCGATCTCACCGGCAGGCGGCCAGAAGCCGTTGCGGCGCATGATCTCGTCGCCGGCGGGGTTCAGGAGTTTACAGGGGGCGTACTGACCCGATTTGCTTTTACCGGTGATGGCGGCAGCCATTTTGGATTCCAGACCGGGGTCGTAAATGGTCACGTAGATGAAGCCGTCCTCGTTGATGGCGATGTTATTATAAGGATAGGAAATGACGGCCTCGGAGAGGGCGCGCTGTTTTTTGGTCTGAAAACGGCGGGTGATCTGCGCCCAGGTGCTGGTGACCGACTGCTGCGCGCCCACAAAACTGGTGAACTCGCCCTTGTTGGTCATCACGATCACGCCTTCGCTCGTCTCCGTCGAGACCACGTACAACCGGTCGTAGGCGTCCACCGCCATGGCGGCGGGCGTAAACACGGCGTTTTCGCCGAACATTTCGGATTCCGGCTTGTTGATGATGGAAATGAAGTTGCCCTCGCGGTCAAACGTCACGATGCGGTTGTTGCCGCTGTCGCACACGTAGATGCGGCCGGGATACTGCAGTTCCCCGCCCTCGTAGCGATCTTCGGTCACGAAGACGCCGCGCGGGTTCTTGAGACTGTCGGCGATCCGGTTGCCGTTGAGAAATCCGGAAATGATGAACCGCAGGTGATAGTAGCGGTCTAAGCACACAACGCGGTGGTTGCCGCTGTCCGCGACGTAGACGTTCTGATCCGCGTCCACGATCAGGTCCGTGGCGGCGTTCAGCGGCGTCTCCAGACCCATGTCCTGATAATTCAGCACTTTCTGGGTCGTGTACGCGTCAGGAGAATACAACGCGCTGCCGTTGATGGAATAGGTGTATGTCTGATAGGCCCTGGAGGCGCTCACCGGTATGGCGGCGATCGTCAGGAGGACAAACAGCACACACAGCATTGACATAAGTTTTTTCACTGTTTTTTCCTCCTATCAGTCTTTCATACCGGAAGAACCCATGGTCTCGATGATGTTGGACTGCGAGATCACGAAGACCGTGATCGGCACCAGCATCATAATGACCAGAGAGGCCGCGTGCGCACCGGCACGCTTGATGCCGCCGGCCATGATCTGACCGATGGCGTAGTTGAAGGATTTGAGCTGCTCGGAGTGGATGTAGATCGAAGAACCGCGGTTCCACAGATCCTGGAAGGAGTAAATGATCAGCGTCAGCCACGCGGGCTTGACCATGGGCATGGCGATGACCCAGAAGGTCTGCAACTCCGTCGCGCCGTCCAACCGCGCCGACTCCAGCACCGCGTCGGAGACGTTGGTCTCCATGAACTGCTTCATCAGGTAGAGGCCGAGCGAGGTGGCCCACGCGGGCACGATGATGGCCCAGTAGGTATCCACCATGTGCAAAGCGCTCATGATGATGAAAGAGGTGATGGCGGTGACCGTGGAGTGGAACATCAGCGAAGTACGCACGGTGCGGAACATGAATTTGCCGCCCGGGAACTTGATCTTCGCCATGGCGTAAGCCGCCAGCGAGGAGAAGAACAGGTTGCCGGTGGTGCCGACCACCGAGGTAAAGATGGTGTTGAAGATGTAGCGGGAGAACGGGACCCACGAGGTGTTCATCAGCATGAACAGATCGCGGTAGTTGCGCCCGGTGGGGTGCCGCACGAAGAAGCGCGGCGGGAACATCCACAATTCGTCGAGCGGTTTTAAGGACTGCATGATGACGTAGATCATCGGCAGGACCATGAACGCGCCGAGAATGGACAGTGCAATGGTAATGCCTACGTCGCCGCCGGCGGAGCGGTTCAGTACGACCTTATGCTTTCTGACACGAAGTTTTCTTGCCATATCACTGTCCCACCTTTGAAAGCATTTTCTTGACCAGGGCGTTGGAGCCGATCATGATGGTGAACAGCACCACCGCGATGGTCGAAGAATAACCCACCTCAAACCGGATGCCGCCGTAGTCATCCAGGTGGTGCATGATGGTGTGCGCCGCGTAGTCCACGGACGGGAAGCCGCACAGCGCCGTCACCACGCCGCCGAAGCCGAAAGAAGACGTGATCGCCATGACGGCGCCGAACATCAGCTGCGGCTTCATGGAGGGCAAGGTGATATACCACAGTTCCTGCCAACGGTTGCGCACGCCGTCCACGGCGCCCGCCTCGTACATCGAGCGGTCAATGCCCTGCAGACCGGCGATAAAGGACAGGAACGAAGTGCCGAGCGACGTCCACAGCGCCACCACGATACACAGCGGCATGACGTAGTCGGCGTCCTCGAAGAATGCGATCTCTTTGGTGATAAGGCCCAGGTTGAGCAAGGCGCCGTTGACCCAGCCGTAAGCGTCGCCGGAGAACAGCGTGCCCCAGATCAGGTACACCTGACCCGAAATGGACGGCGCGTAGAACACCAGCGTGACCACGGCGCGGATCTTGGGAGGCAGCTCGTTGATGAACCAGGCCACCAAAAGAGCCATGAGGTAAGAAACGGGGCCGACGATGGCGGCAAAGATCAAGGTGTTCTTGACCGCGATCACGAAGATATCATCGTCGAGGAACAGCCGCGTGTAGTTGCTGATGAACACGAAGTTCGGCGGTTCCAGCAGGTTAAAGTCCGTGAAACTGATGACCATCGACAGGATGACGGGGACGACCGTGAACATGGTAAAGATGATCATATACGGCGCCACCATCAGGTAGGCGACCCAGTTTTTCTTCATCTCTTTCCATGTCCACTGTGCCCGCGTCATGTCAGACCGGATCACCGCTTTTTTCTTTGACATGTTTTTCTCTCCTTACAATGCAGATTTCGCATGGCATCCGCGCCTTACCGTTTGTTCATCACGGTCACGGCGTTGCGGATGGCGGTGATCGTCTTGGCAAAAGCCGCGGCGTCCAGATGGTTGCCGGCGTTCTCCAGCACCACGCTGTCCACCTCGTTGTATTGCTCGCGTTCGATAAAGGTCAGGATCTCGCCGAGTTCGGCGCGGGCGACCTTGCCCGCTTCGCTGTTCTCACCCGCGGCCTTGATATCTTCACGATAGGCCTCGGCCACCTGATCGAGCCGTTTGGTCTTCAGCGTCTGGCCGATCTCCAGCGTCTCCAGGCCGAACTCGGAGCGTTTGCGGGTGATCTCCTTATTAATAATAGGAATGTAACTCTGCAGCTTGGTCTCCGGATCGGCGTTGTCGTTGTACGCGGCCAGGAAGGCGAAACTCGTATAACGGCCGATGATGTAGCTGCCGGGGTAGTTCGGAATGGAGGCCAGGTTGTTGAACTGGTAAGAGAGCTGCTCGTACTCCGCGGCCGTCCAGGGCATCTCGGAGAGCGCCGTGATGTTGGCCGTGGCGTGCTTGGCGGACGGGCCGATGATGGCGACCATCTCGTTGGAGTACTTGATCTGGCAGTCCGCGCCGGAATGCCACCGCATGAACTCCCAGGCGCCTTCCTGGTTGTCGCAGCCCGTCATCATGACGATGGCGGAGGTCGAAGCCACCGACACGTTGTTGATGTAGGTGCTCTCGCTCCCATCCTCGTTGGTGGTCTTGTATTCGATGCCCGGCATCGGGTAGAACGCCCACAGGCCCTTGATCTCGGTGGCGAACACCGTCAGGTGGTTGTAGGTGCCGTTGTACGAGGCAAAACCGATGGGCATTTCGCCGGTACGGAAACGGTTGGCAAAGTCATATTTGTAGGGGAAGGAATACATGGTGAAGAAGCGGCACATGGTATCGAACGCGGTCAGACCCACGTTGGAATCCAGGTTGATGCGCATGCCGTCGTCGGCAAACAGCGTGCCGCCCATTTGATATAGGAAGACTTTGTAGTCGGTGTGCATGCCGATGAGCATGTTGTTGGCCTGCAGCGTCGGCACCGCCGCCAGAATGTCGTCCCACGTCTTGGGGATCTCGATGTTCAGGTTGGCGAGAATATCCTCACGCACGAACATCATGGTAAAGTTCTGCGTCTCCGGCAGACCGTAGTAGTGATAAAGCCCCTGCGCGTCCTCGATACCCAACACCAGCATGGCGGCGTTGTTGAACTGGGCGTTGGGGTTGACCGTGGGCCTGCCGTTCTCGTCGTAGATGGTGTTGAAGTTCTCGTCCGCCTCGTAATAGAGGGCGAAATCGCGGAAACCTTCCATGTGTTCGATCGGCATCAGCGCGCCGCGGATCGCGTAGTTGATCACGTCGCCCTCGCCGAGGCCGATATAAACGTCGGGGCCCATGCCCGCCAGCACGGAAGGCAGCAGCGTGCCGCCGGCGACCAGCTTTAAGTTGACCGTGGTGTTGTGCACGCTGTTGGGCGTGAAGTCGTTGTTGATCAGGTTGCGGATGACCTGCGCCTGGTCACGGCCGTAGGCCAGCCACACGTCCACCGTGTTCTCGCCGGTCACGTCCTCGGAAGTCGCGCCCATACGGTTGTAGTTGCGGAAGAAGGACATGAAGAAGCTGGAGATCTCGTGCGCCAGCGCGGCGAAGAAGCCGGCTTTGGCGCGGGGCGCCTCGTTGCCCACGGGCTGCACCACGATGTAGTCGAGCTGCAGGGGCTGGGTCTTGGCGTCGCCGAGCCAGGTGCCCATGGTGCCGATATAGGATTTGAGCTGATCCAGATATTTGGCGATCTGATCCTCGTCGCTGCCCATACGCTCGAGCAGCCAGGCCACCTTTTCCAGCGTGGCCACGTTGGAGCTTTTCTCGCCGGTGACGCGGGTCATCTCTTCCGCCACCGCGTACAGCTCGCGGGACTGCATGATCATATCGATCATGGTGTCCGGCATGATGCGGGCAAATCCGTAGTCGCGGTACTGGTCGGGCGTGGCGCCCGTCAGTTTGATGATGGCCAGATAGTCGGTGTTGACGGCGTTCAGGGCCGCGTTGACGCGGCGCACCACCGAACCGATGGAGCCGAGCGTCACCTCGAAAGAGAGGGTGTATTCCACGCCCGCCTCAAAGTAGAACTCGTAGGCAATGGGCTCGCCTTTGTCGTTCTTGCTGCCGTTGTTGAGCAGCGTGGACTGCCAGTTGGCGTTATAGTCGAAACGAAGCTCCGACGCCTCTTTGAACGGAATGCCGTTGTAGTAGCCGGGCGTGCCGGGTTCGGCGCCCTTGCTGGTGATGTACAGCGCGCGGCAGACCGACATGCCGTCCAGCACGTTCTGGCGGTAGCGGGCCGCGATGTTATACATACCGCTGGTCTCCACCTTGAAGGAGTAGCGCACCCACTGGCCCACGGTCTCCCATTTTTCACCGCCGATGGTATTCAGCGCGGTGTGGGTGGTGACGGAGGGCATGGTCGCCGCGTCGGTGCGGTCCTCGATCGGATACACGGTGTTCGAGGAAGTGGCGCCGGCGTACTCGGCCTGAATGGTGATCCAGTCCTGTCCGGCGGCGGCGTCATGCGCGGCGCGCCAGGTGTCGTAAGCGGGCATATCCACGTGCGGCACCAGACGGATGGACTTGATGGTCATGGGCTCGTTGACGGCTTCCAGCGACAGCGTGCGCTCGCCGGCTTCCAGCACGAACTCGAACGTCTCGGAATAAAAACCGTCGGCGTCGCGCAGCTCGTAAGTGATCCACTCCGGGGCCTGCTTCATGCCGGGCCGCAGCTCGTTGTCGTCGATGTCGGCAACGAAGAAACGCACCTCGTACTTGTTGACGAAGTCAGCCAGTTTCTGCGTCCACACCGCGGGCATGGAAACGGCCAGATAGGCCTTGCCGTCCCGCACGACGGGGCGAATGGTGTCGGGATCAAAACCGGCTTCGACGGCCAGATCGTACAAGGCGGCGATCGAAACGCCCTTCGGCGGCGTCAGATGTGCCTGCGCGTACTCGTTGACCCACACTTTGGGCAGGGTCAAAAAGCGCGCTTCCGCAAACGGGATGGCGTTGTCGATCTTCAGAATACGCTCGATCGAGGCGGATTTGGCCGTATCGGGCCAGTATTCCACCACCACGCTGTAACGGGCGGTCTCGGGAACGTTCACCGTCCACGCGGTGGTGCCGGTGCCGGGCGTATACAGCACCTCGCCCACCCCGTCCATGTTGGTCACACGCACGGCCGCGGTCGTCTTATGCTCATCCGGATCATAGTCCGGGCCCGCTACCGTGATGGCCTCGGTGGCACGCGGAACGGCTGCGTTGCCGGCCATATAGTTTTCATACGACACGGCGTTCAGCTGTTCCTTGATGTCCGACAGCTTTTTGGTCGTCACCGAGCCGTTTCCGCCGGCGGGTTCCGCGCCGACTGTCAGCGCGCCGCCAAACAGAAACGTGATGGCCAAAACAGCTGCAAGAAGCCGTTGAAGCATCTTTTTCTTCATGTTGTTCCTCCCTCTTTGACTGCGACCCTCGCAGTTGGTTCGTGCGCGCCTGCGCAGGATAAAGAAACCGGCGAGCGGAGCCCGCCGTCGTTCACTTCACCCGTCGCAACGCGCGCGCCACGGTCACACCCTGCGGCATGCCCCGGCGCATGGCATTATTTTAGCATGCCGTTTGCTCTTTTGTCAAGTAAAAAAACATTTCCAAACGCGCACGCACGCGAAAAGGCGGCGCCTTTTGACGGGCTTTGCGGCCGCGTTTTTGTGCGGTGCGGATCGGTCTTTGAAGCCCCGGATTTGTCGTTTTTTCCAACGTCGACGCGAAATTTGTTAAATACGATTTAATATCCGTAATGCCGCAAGCGCGAAAACAAGCGTTTTCGGCTGTGCAGATCCGCAAAATCGCACCATTTTCTCCGTTTTTACATCGACGCATTTTCCCATTTTGCATTATGTAAATTATATTTAATGGTATGCGGCGCGGTTTCCTTCTTTTTCATTGTGTGAAAGTGGCAAAAACCGGGCGGACGCGTTGTGCAAACTAAACAAAAAACAACGCGAAAATTCTACATCCGAATAGGGGCCCGCAAAGCCGGAAAATCGGCCGACCGGCGTCTTGTTTTCGCTTTTTTCACATTTTTCGCGCCTTTTATGTTGCTTTTTAGCATATATACAACGCTTTGCGGGCGGTCTGCGACTCCCCCGCACTTTTTTTCTCTGCCGCATTGTATTTCACCGAAAACTGTGCTACAATGATGACAGCAAACGGGAACGGCCGAACGGTCGTTCCCCGCACGTACCGAAACGGAGGGAGACCATGAAAGACATATTGCGCGCGGCAGTCGCCGTGCCGGAACTGCGGGTGGCAGACGCCGCCTTCAACGCCGCCGGCATCGTCAAAAAGATCGAACAGGCGCGGGGCGAGGGCGTGACGCTGCTCGCGTTTCCCGAACTGGCGCTGACCGGCTCTACCTGCGGCGATCTGTTTGCCGCCGATCTTCTCACGGAGCGTGTCGGCGAGGCGCTGTGCCTGGTGGCCGCCGCCGTGCCGGGGGATATGCTGGTCGTGCTGGGCGCGCCGCTTCTTGCAAACGGCGTTTTGCTCAACTGCGCCGTGTTCCTGACGGACGGGCGCATCGTCGGCGCGGTGCCGAAGACTTTTGTCGGCGCCGAAGCACGGCAATTTGCCTCCGGCAAGGACTTTGACGCGCGCCTCGTCACGGTCGGTTGTTTCACGTTTCCCGTGGGAACGGGGCTCGTTTTCCGTGCCGCGGACGGCACCACGGTCGGTGCGGAGATCGGCGGCGACCTGTCTGCCCCCGTCTCGCCCGGTTCCCTGCTCGCGCTGGCAGGCGCCGAAGTGCTGGTCTGCCCCGCCGCGGACCCCGAGACCGTGCGCACCGCCGAACGCCGCCGCGCGGCCGTGGTGCAGCAATCGGCCGCTTCGATGGCCGCCTGTCTGTTCGTCGGCGCCGGCACGGACGAATCCGTCTCCGACGCGCTTTACGCGGGCCGTGGTCTGATCGCGCTCGGCGGCACGCTGCTGGCCGAAAACGAGACCTGCCCCGCCCGTGATTATCTCCTGACGACCGATCTCGATCTCGGCCGCGTGCGGCACGACCGCCTTGTCGACAAGACCTTTGCGGCGGCCGCCGCGCACTATACCGACGCCGAAAGCGTCGAGATCGTCGATCTGCCCCTGTCGCTCGCCGTGTCCGACGGCAAACTGCTGCGCGTCAGCCGCCTGCCCTTCGTACCGGACGACAGCGAGGAACGCCGGGCGCGCTGTCTGCGCGTCTTCGAGATACAGGCCGCGGCGCTGGCACGTCGTCTCGCGCCGACGGGCGGCAAACTGACCCTCGGCATTTCGGGCGGCCTTGATTCCACGCTCGCTCTGCTCGTCGCCATGCGCGCCATGGAGATCGCCGGCCTGCCCGCGACCAACGTCACGGCCGTCACCATGCCCTGCTTCGGCACTTCGGACGCCACGCACAAAAACGCGCTGGAACTGATGCAAAAACTGGGCGTCACCGCCCGTGAGATCCCGATCAAAGAGGCCGTTCTGCAACACTTCCGCGACATCGGTCACGACCCGGCGGACTACTCCGTCACCTATGAAAACAGCCAGGCGCGCGAGCGCACGCAGGTCCTCATGGACGTGGCGAACCAGATCGGCGGCATGGTGCTCGGCACCGGCGACCTCTCCGAACTGGCGCTCGGCTGGTGCACCTACAACGGCGACCACATGAGCATGTACGACGTCAATGCGGGCGTGCCCAAAACGCTGATCCGCTGGATCATCGGCGCCGTCGTCGAAAGCGGCCGTTGGCCAAAAGCCGCTCCCGCCCTGCGGCGCGTGCTCGATACGCCCATCAGCCCCGAACTGCTGCCGCCCGACGCGGTCGGCAACATCGCGCAAAAGACCGAGGAACTGGTGGGGCCTTACGCGCTGCACGATTTCTTCCTCTACTACACCGTGCGTTACGGCTACCGCCCCGCCAAGATCTTTGATCTGGCCATGCTCGCCTTCGACGGTCTCTTTGACGCCGCTACCGTCAAAAAGTGGCTCGGCGTGTTCTGCCGCCGCTTCTTCACGCAGCAGTTCAAACGCAACTGCATGCCGGACGGCGTCGGCATCGGCTCGGTCGGCCTGTCGCCCCGCGGCGGTTGGCAAATGCCCGCGGACGCGGTTGCCGCCGAGTGGCAAAAAGAGATCGAAAGCATCGAATGCTGAATAACAAAAAAGGCACCTTACCTTTCGCAAGTCGGGGTAAGGTGTCTTTTTTTCGTTATGCCGCGATCAACCGTGCAGATTGTAGTCGGCCGACATCTCGTTGAGCGCGACGCACAGTTTGTGAAAGAAAACAAGCGGCCCGATGCCGAACAGCAGTATGCCAAGCAGGCCCCAGCCCCAGAACTTTTTGGGGCCGAAGTCATAGTCGATGCCGCGGCGCCACAACTCCTCGCGGATGCGGGAGGCAAAACGATGCCAGTAGACGAAATAACCGATGCCCAGCGTCAGGATCGTGATGAACGGCAACAGCAGCAGGTTCGGCGTGCGGCGGCCGTCGTGGCGGCAGGCCAGAATGTTCATGTCTTCGGCAAGATCCGCCACGAAGAACAACGTATAGACGCCGCAGGTAACAATGGTAAAGAACAGAAAGCGGATCAGACCGCGTTTGGTGCTGAGCGCCCGCTTCGGCGCCCGTTCTTCCGGGAGCGGCTCGTTCGGGGTCTTTTTATATTTAGCCCCGTGACGGTGTGACTTTTTCCCCTTTTTGGTCGGCGTTTCCTCGGCGGCGGGCGCCACGGTGACCGTGACCTGCTCGACCGGAACGGGTGAAACGGCAGACGTCTCTTGCGCCGCTTCGACCGGCGCCGCTTCCGCTGTCTGCGCGGGGACGGCCGCGGTTTGCGGAGCGGCCGTTTCCGGCTGCTTCGGCGGTTCGGCCGACATGCGGAAACCAAACCCGGGCTGCAAGGGGTCGTACGCGGATTTCTGCTGCGTCGGGTTCGTGCCTGTCGGCTGTCCCGCTCCGGGCGCGTTTTCAGGTCCGACGCCTGTTTGAGTGCGTTGTTCCTCTGCCATAGAGTGCCTCCCTCTGCCGCGTTTGCGGCTTGATCTATACACCGAGATCAATAATAATAGTCCGGCTCAACGGCGGTAATACTCACCCCGTCTTTGACCTTTTCTTTGATCTTGACTTTTTCGAGATAGGGTTCGACGCGCTTTTGCAGCATATATTCCAGCGTCATGCCCGTCAGGGTACCGAACCAACGGCTGTTGGCCTCATTCTGCCAGGCGCCGCTGTCCAGCGGCGCGCGCATCAGGATATAGTAACCGGTCGAGGCGCTCAACACCACCAGTTCCCCGACTTCCAGTTTGGCAAGTTCGGCCGAGAACGTGGCGAAAATGGAGTCGCCGGTATAGGAACCGGCCGCAAAATACATACCGTTGGGCGCGAATTGACGATTGAAATCCGAATTGTCGGAGTAGTCCTCGATATAGGCGAGGAATTTAGCGGGATCGTTCCGGCACTCCTCGGCGATCTGCTGTGCCCGCGCCAGCCGCGCCTGCATTTCGCCCTCGGTATAAGAGGCCGTCACGGGGTCGCCGTTCTCGTCGGTGTGATAGCGGGGCGTGCCGTTTTCCGTATCGTAAGAAACGAGGCCCTCGGCGGTCACATAGCGGTCGTCCCCGAACGCGTCCTTGCCCGAGACCGTCACGCCTTCCGCCGTGCTGTCGTAGGCGATGTGCGCGCAGGCGGCGTCGGTGTAGTACACGGTCTGCCCGTCCTCGTCCTTGTCCACCACGTAATAGTAGTTGGCCAGCTGCATCTGATAGCCGCGATAGTAAGTGGCTTTGTAGTATTCCTCTTTGGCGGTCGCCGCGATCAGGTTGCCGTCTTTGCCGTACAGAAATTCTTTGAGCTGCTCGTATTTGGCTTCGAGGATATAAGCGTCGCGCAGCGTGGTGATATTGGCGCCGTAGGCGGCCAGCACTTCGTTGAGTTTGGTTTTGGAACCCTCGCCGACCTCTTCGATCAGGGTGTCGATATCGTCGTCGATCTGCTGCAGCACGCTCTTATCGAGCGTCAGTTTGCTCTCTTCGTACAGGACCATGGCGGCCGCCACCTGCTGCAGTCCCCGAAAGACCTGATCGGTGTAATACTCCGCGGCGGTCACGTTGTCGGTGGAAACGTAGGAGTTCCAGAACGTGTCGCTCTGAATATCGAACCCCGCCTGTCCGAGCGAGGCCTTCATGCGGGCCAGATAGAGTGAGAACAGATTGACCGACAGGGTCTCGCCGCCCGCTTTCATCAGCGTTTTGCCGTGGGCGCCGCACCCGCCGAAGACGGGCAGCAGCATCAGCGTCAGCGCCAGGAGAAACGCCGTCACGCGCGCTTTTCTCAAACTCTATCACCTCTTTTTGTCGTTATGATAGTATAAGTATACCGCATCGGGGCTTATTTGTCTACCCCTTTTTTGTCGTCTTTGCAAGAAGCCGCTCCAACAGCGCCTCGGTCGCGGCCAGCGCGTCGCCTTTCGGTTTGAAACGAACGTAGGGCGAAGCCGACATCATCATGCGCAGCTGACCCGTGAGCTCCTTGGAAAGCGCCAGCCAGACCGCCGTGTCAAATTCGGGTGCGTACAGCGCGATCTCGCTGCCTTGCTGGCGGATGTTGTTGATGCTGCACTGCTCCGCCAGCGAGCGGATCAGGGCGATGTGCAGCAGGTTCTCCGCCGGCCGCGGCAGGGCGCCGTAGCGGTCTGTCAGCTCGTCCGCCATGTCGTCAAGGTCTGCCTTTGAGCCGATCAGCGAAATGCGTTTATACAGAGCGATGCGCTCACCCGCCGTGCGCACGTACCGTTCCGGCAGGCAGGCGTCATAGTTCAGGGAGACGGTGCATTCCGTCTTTTCCCGCACCGTTTGGCCCTTTTCTTCCAAAACGGCCTCGTTCAGCAGCTTGACGTAAAGGTCGTAACCGACTGCGTCGAGATGCCCGTGCTGTTCGGTGCCGAGCAGATTGCCCGCTCCGCGCAGTTCCAGATCGCGCAGCGCAATGCGGAAACCGGCGCCGAATTCGGCGTATTCCCGAATGGCTTCCAGGCGTTTTCTTTGAATATCGCCGAGCGCCCGCCCGCGCGGATAGGTGAAGTAGGCGTAGGCGCGGCGGGGGGAACGGCCCACGCGGCCGCGGATCTGATGCAGTTGAGAAAGCCCCAAACGGTGCGCGTTATCCACGATCAGCGTGTTGGCGTTGGGCACGTCTACGCCCGTTTCGATGATGGTGGTGCTGACCAGAATATCGATCTTGCCCGCGATCATATCGCCCCAGATGCGCTCGAGCTGTGCCTTGTCCATTTGTCCGTGCGCCACGGTGATGCGCGCCTCGGGCACGGCACGCGCGATGCCGGCCGCCACCTCGTGGATGGTCTCCACCACGTTGTGCAGGTAAAACACCTGTCCGCCGCGCCGCAGTTCACGCCGTATGGCGTCGTTGATGATGACTTCGTCGTCCTCCAGCACGTAGGTCTGCACGGGCAGACGGTCGCCGGGCGCCTCGTCGAGTATCGAAATGTCGCGAATGCCGCTCATGGCCATGTTCAGCGTGCGCGGAATGGGCGTGGCCGTCAGCGTCAGCACATCCACGTTGCCCGCGAGTTGTTTGAGTTTTTCCTTCTGCGCCACGCCGAAACGCTGTTCTTCGTCGACGATGAGCAGCCCGAGATCTTTGAACTTGACGTCTTTTGAAACGAGCCGATGCGTGCCGATGATCACGTCCACGTCGCCCCGTGCCAGCCGCAGCAACGTGGCGGCCTGCTGCTTGGGCGTGCGAAAGCGCGACAGCATATCCACCCGCACGCCGAAAGCCCGCATACGGGCCTGAACGGTGCCGAAATGCTGCAGGGCGAGAATGGTCGTCGGCACCAGCATGGCCACCTGCTTGCCGGCCAGAACGGCCTTGAACGCGGCGCGCAGCGCCACCTCCGTTTTGCCGAAACCCACGTCGCCGCAAAGCAGGCGATCCATGGGAACGGGGCGCGTCATATCCGCCTTGATCTCCTCGGCCGCGGCGGCCTGCCCCGTCGTTTCCCGATAGGGGAAAGCGGCCTCGAAATCGAGTTGATAATCGTCGTCCGCGGGAAAAGCGAAGCCCGGTTTTCGTTCGCGCTCGGCATACAGACGGATCAGATCCTTGGCCATGTCGCGGGCGGCGGCTTTGGCGCGCTGTTTGGCTTTTTTCCATTCGCCCCCGCCGAAACGGGAGAGCTTGACCATGCCGTCGTCGGCGTGCGCGCCGATATATTTGGAGAGCGATCCCAATCGGTCGCAGGGCAAAAAGAGTTTGTCGCTGCCCGCGTACTGAATGCCCACGTAGTCGCGCGTCACGCCGTCGATCGTCAGCGTTTCAAGCCCCGTGTAGCGCCCAATGCCGTGCGCCTCGTGCACCACGAGGTCGCCGACGCGCAGATCGGCGTAGTTGAGTATCTCTTTTTTCGCGTCTTTCTTTTTCCCGGCGCGGCGCAGCTGCCCCGGCACAAGTCCGCCCGTCGTTTCGCTCTCGGCAAGCGACAGCACGGCCACGCGCACGGTGGGCAGTTCAAACCCCACGGTCGGTTCGCGCCAGGTCACCGCGATATGCCCCGCGGGCGGCAATTCGTTCTCTTCGCCCGCCATGGTCACGGCGTAACCCCGTTCGGCCAGATAACCCGCCATGTTTTTGGCGCTCATTTCGTTTTCCGCCGCCAGGATCACCCGATACTCGGCCCGCATATAGTTCTGCAGATCCTCCGTCAGCAGTTCCGTGCGGTCGCCGTAGGCCACCGTGTGCTTGCTGCGAAAGTCGAAAAGCCCCGACAGCCGCTTGCCAAAAACCCCCTCCGCAATGGAGTCCACGTGCAGGGTCACGGCGCGATCGAGAAAGAGATCGAGCGCCGCCTCGGAAAGGCCGTATTCGGCAAAACGGGGGGATATGGTACCGTTTTCAAGCAATTCTTTGATCGTTTCCTGCCAATGCCAGGCCGACGCCTTCAGCCGGTCCCGTATGGCGTTGGTGCCCCGCACCACGCAAAGCGTGCGCTCGCCGAAATAGGAGAGCAAGGTCTCCTTTTCGGGGTCGATCAGCGTCAGATACTTGTCGGCAAAACGCACGTCGGCCTGTTCTTCGAGCGCCGCCAGTTCGGCGCGCAGTTCTTCGGCCGCCCGTTCGTCTTTGCACTTCTTCAGCTGCTCGCGCACGGCCTCGGCCAACGCCGCGCGGCTCTCGTCGGTCAAAAGGACCTCGCGGGCGGGCGGTAGTTCGCAGCCCGCCACCATGGTGTGTACCCGCTGGCTGGCCTCATCGAACAGGCCGATGCGATCCACCTCGTCCCCGAAAAACTCAATACGGACGGGAACGGGGTCGGTTATCAGCTTATTATCCGGCGTCAGCGCCCGCAAATTCGGGGCGTAAATATCCACAATGCCGCCGCGCACGGCAAACTGCCCCGGCCCCTCGACCAGTTCCACGCGGGCGTATCCGGCGGCGGTCAGTTTTTTTGCCAGCTGCGCGGGGTCCATGACGCTGTCGCGGTTCAGCGAGAGCGTGGCCTCGGCGAGGCGGCGGCGGGAAACGGTGAAGCCCAGCGCCGCGTCGGGCGTGGTCAGCACCGCGTCGTAGTGTCCGCCGAGCAGCCCCCACAGCACACCGAGACGATCGTGCTCGTACTCGTGGGAAGCGGTGATATTGTAAAACGTCAGGTCGCGTGCCGTGAAAAAGGCCGCGCGAACGCCAAAAGCCGCCAGCAGGTTCTGCAGGCGGACGCATTCTTTTTCTTCGGGCAGCAGGACGAGGGCCGGCCCTTTATCGTACAGATCGCCGAGCAGGGCGCAGAGCAGCGCGTCGGCGGCGCCGTCGCACAGTCCCGCGGCCACCGCGGGTCGCCGCTGCCCCGAAAAGGCGGCGGTCAGTTCGGCCCGCAGTTCCCTGTATTCGCTCTCGGCGCGGACGGCGGCGGGTATCAGCATGATCTCGCCCCGTTGCACAGCTGCATGGCGCCCTCCACGTCGCCCGACAGGATCTTTTCTATACCCGCCTCGACCGTGGCAAATTCCTCAAACAGCACTTTCTGATCCTCTTTCGTAAAGGCGGAAAGCACCCAGTCCGCCAGGTCGCAGTCGGGGTGCGGTTTTTCGCCCACGCCGATGCGCAGACGCGGAAAGGCGTCGCTGCCGAGTTCGGCGATGATGCTTTTCAGGCCGTTGTGACCCCCGTCGCTGCCTCCCGCGCGCACTCGCATGCGTCCCACGGGAAAACTCACGTCGTCGCAGATGACGAGCACGTTCTCGGGCGGAACGTGATAGTAATCCGCGGCCTGCCGCACCGCCGTGCCGGAAGCGTTCATATAGGTCTGCGGCTTGACGAGCAGAACGTGCCGCCCCGCCATTTCGGCCTCGCCGACAAGGGCACCGAAGCGGGCCTTTTCCACGCGCACCGCCAGGCGGTCGGAAAGATAATCCACAGCGAGAAAACCGGCGTTGTGCCGGGTAAAGGCATAGTCCCGCCCCGGATTGCCGAGCCCCACCACCATGTGGGTCACGGGGCCCGCGGGCGCTTTTTTGCCGCCGATCTTGGCAAAAAGATCAAAGATGTTCGCCATATTTCCTCCGATACCGCAAAGGCGCCGCCGCGATGACCGCGCCGACGTTCGTTTTTTATTCCGCTCCCCATTATACACCCAAAACGCCGCGCTGTCAACGACCCGCCGCGCACTTTTCGGCGTGCGGCGCGCGGCTTTTTCGGCACGTTTCGCTCTTTCTTTGCGTTTCGCGCGGTCAAAATGTAAAAAAAGATTGACCGCGCGCATTTTTTTGTCAAAAGCCCTTGCCCTTTTTTCGTTCTTATGCTATACTATTTGTTGTTGTGCGCAAGGTGTGCGCGCACACATAAAAGGAAATCAAAAAATAGATCATACGGAGGTATTTTCCATGGCAAAAAAGTATTGCTACCTGTTTACCGAAGGTAACGCGGGCATGCGTGAGCTGCTCGGCGGCAAAGGCGCCAACCTGGCCGAAATGACCAACATCGGTCTGCCCGTGCCCCAGGGCTTCACCATCACCACCGAGGCCTGCACCCAGTACTACGAGGACGGCAGAAAGATCAACGACGGCATCATGGCCGAGATCATGACCTACGTTGAAAAAATGGAGCAGATCAACGGCAAGAAGTTCGGCGATCTCAAAAACCCGCTGCTCGTCTCGGTGCGTTCCGGCGCCCGCGCCTCCATGCCCGGCATGATGGACACCATTCTCAACCTCGGTCTGAACGACGACGTGGTCGCCGCCATGATCGCCGGCAACCCCGACCCCAAGTTTGAGCGCTTCGTGTACGACTCCTACCGCCGCTTCATCCAGATGTTCTCCGACGTCGTGATGGAAGTGGGCAAGAAATACTTTGAGCAGCTGATCGACGCCATGAAAGAAAAGAAGGGCGTCAAATTCGACGTCGAGCTGACCGCCGCCGACCTCAAAGAGCTGGCGCGGCAGTTCAAAGCCGAGTACAAATCCAAGATCGGCGCGGATTTCCCCTCCGACCCCAAAGTGCAGCTGTACGAGGCCATTCGCGCGGTGTTCCGCTCCTGGGACAACCCCCGCGCCAACGTCTATCGCCGCGA
>CAMZFG010000003.1 GCA_947306035.1 uncultured Clostridia bacterium
TCTCGCCCTGCAGGCGAACGCGCTCTTCTTCGGCGTTGTCGAGCCCCGCGAGTTTCGCGGCGGCCGCGGCGCGGAAAGATAAGATCTCGCCGACGTCGGCGCCGTATTTGCGGCGCAGTCTGGCAATGAGATCGAGACGCGCTTCCACGCGGTCGAGCGCCGCGGTCGGGTCGCCCTCTTCCGCTTCGGCAAAGTCGCGCGCCGTCATGGCCACGTCCTCGGCCTCATAGCGCATCGTCATCAGTTTTTCGGCGCAGGTGCCGGCTTCCGGCACCACGTCCGAGAGTTGCGAAAGGGCTTGCGAGGCCCGCTCGAGCAGCGAGGCGACGTTGCCCTTTTCGTTGCCGTACAGCACTCGATAGGCAAACTCGCTGTTCTGCGCGATCTTTTCGGCGTGCTGCAATTTGGCGCGCCGCGCCGTCAGTTCTTCCTCTTCGCCCGCTTTTAAGTGCGCCGCGTCGATCTCGGCGATCTGATATTGCAGAATATCCCGCAGGCGCTCTTTTTCGGCGTTGTCCCGATCCAGCGCCGACAGCGCGGTCACGGCGGCCGTGTAACGCCGGTAGGCGGCCTCGTAAGCGGCCATATCGCCGCCGAGATCGGCCACGCCGTCGAGGATCTTGGCCTGCGCCGATCTTTGCAGCAGCATTTGATTGTCGTTCTGCCCGTGCACGCTGACGAGATACCGCGCCACGTCGCGCAGCATGGCGCCCGTGATCACGCGGCCGTCCAGGCGCGCCTGCGTTTTGCCGTCCGCCGTCAGGGTGCGCTGCAAAAGCAGTTCGTCGCCCGCCTCAAAGCCCATTTCGGCCAGATACGCGCGGCAATCCTCGCCGGGCGAGGCGAACACGGCGCTGACCGTGCCCTTTGTTTCGCCGCTGCGCAAAAGATCGCGCACGGGCTTGCCGCCGAGCAAAAACAAAAGGCAATCGACCAGCACGGATTTGCCGGCGCCGGTCTCGCCGGTCACGACCGAAAGCCCCTGTGCCGGATCGACGTCGGCGCAGGCCATGACCGCCATATTTTCGATATGTAACGATTGTAACATGCTGCTTTTAACCGGCTTTCATCATCACGCGGATGCGCTCGCTGATGTTTTTGGCGCAGTCTTCGCTTTTGGTGACGATCAGAATGGTGTCGTCGCCCGCCACGCAGCCGAGTATCTCGGCCACGGCGAGACTGTCGATGCCGGCCGCCACCGCGTTGGCAAGACCCGGCAGGGTCTTGATGACGATCAGATTGACGGCAAACTCCACGCTGATGATGGAATCGACCAGCGCGGCGTTGATCTTCAGACCCGTCACGAGATCTTCTTTTTTGGGCGCCGTATAGCGATATTTTCCCTGCTTTGTCAGCACTTTGTTCAGCTGCAGTTCCCGTATGTCGCGGGAGACCGTTGCCTGCGTCACCGCGTAGCCCTCGGTCATCAGACGATCGATCAGGTCGTCCTGCGTTTCTACCTGGTAGTGATTGACGATCTCCAGAATTTTCTTTTGTCTGTCGGCTTTCATCCTGCTACCTCTTTCATTCGTAAACGTTCATTTTTTTCTGCAGTTTTTCGTAAAATCCGCCGTCGTTGAGGCGGATCAGCCGGGTCTCGAGTTTCGAGCGGGTCAGGCGCACCACGTCGCCGCGATAGACCTCGTAGTTGATGCGGCCGTCCACCGTGAGAAACAGCATTTTCTCCCGCTGGCAGACGTTTTTGATCTCCAGCACCGCGTCGTCGCCGAACACGATGGGGCGCGCCGACAGCGAGTGCGGGCAAACGGGCGTGACGCACAGACACCGCAGGTGCGGATCGGTGACGGGGCCGCCCGCCGACATGGAGTAGGCCGTCGATCCCGTGGGCGTTGCCACGATCAGGCCGTCCGCGCGGTAGGCGCACACTTTGCTGCCGCCCTCGTACAGCTCCAGATCCACGATGCGGGCCACCGAACCGTTGGAAAGCACCGCGTCGTTGAGGGCGAAGGACTCCGCCTTGACGCCGCCCTGCTCCGTGCGCACCGAAATATCCAGCATGGCGCGGCAGTCGAGCGTGAACTGCCCGTCGAACAAGCGGGAAAGTTTGTCAAGATCGGTCATTTCCAGTTCCGTCATATAGCCGAGATGCCCCAGATTGACGCCGAGCAGCGGTTTGCCGAGCGGCGCGGCGTGGCGCGCCGCGTCGAGCAGCGACCCGTCGCCGCCCAGCACGATGACGGCCTCTGCCTCTTCGTACAGGGCCTCCGGCGGCAGATAGACGTATTCACGGCGGCTTTTGCGCATGCGGAAAACGCGGTCTTTGCCGCTCTCCGGCAGCAGTACGGTGCCGCCGCGTTCCGCCAGCGCTTCCGCCACCCGGACGGCCGCCGCGGCTTTGTCGTAAATGTTATAGTTGGTGATCAGCGCGAATTTTTGCATGATTCACACTCCTTCAATGAAGAGATCGGCCGCGGGAACGCCGCCGTTATCGGCGCCCGGCCGCACGAGAAACGATGCCAGATATTCGAGATTGCCGTCGCCGCCCGCGATGGGCGAGACCATGACGCCGTCGCACGCGAGCGACGCCGCCGCGGCCGCGGTCAGCACGCCCCGCACGGCCCTTTCCCGGTCGGCGGCTTTCGTCACCACGCCGTTCTTGTTCAGCGCGGCGCGGCCCGCCTCGAACTGGGGCTTGATCAGCAGGATAAAACGCCCCTTCGGTTTCAGCACGTCCGGTATGCGCGGCAGAATGCAGGCGGCGGAAATGAACGAAACGTCCATCACCACAAGGTCGAACTGCCCCACGTCGGCGGCGGTCAATTCCCTTGCGTTGTATTTTTCGATGCAGGTGACGCGCGCGTCTTGTCGCAGCGTCGGGTGCAGTTGGCCGCATCCGGCGTCGAGAGCCGTCACGCGCGCCGCACCGTGCTGCAAGAGGCAGTCGGTAAATCCGCCCGTCGAAGCGCCGATATCCAGCGCCGAGAGGCCCGTCGGGTCTATGCCGAAGCGGGAAAGGGCGGCTTCCAGTTTCAAGCCGCCGCGTCCGACGTACCGATCGGCGGCAGTCACCGTCAGCACGGCGTCGTCCGCCACGTCGGCGGCGGGTTTTCGCACCGCGGCGCCGTCCACCAGAACGGTGCCGGAGACGATGAGCCGTTTGGCCTTTTCACGGCTTTCGGCAAGGCCGCGGCCCGTAAGCAGCAGATCCAGTCTCATACCGTGCCGAACAGCATGTTGAACAGAAAGCTCTGGCAGAAGAACGCGAGAGCCGTGCCGAGCAGGCCGCCCACCAGCACTTGCAGGGGGGTGTGACCCAAAACCTCGGCCAGCGTGGTGGAGACCACGTGTTTGCGCCGCTTGCCGAGCTCCGCCGACAACTGATTGATGACGGCCGCCTGCTTGCCCGCCTCACGGCGCACGCCGGCCGCGTCGCGCATGACGACCACGGCCAGTACCGCCGAAACGGCGAACCAGGCCGAACCGAAACCGTACAGGATACCGCAGGAAAAACAGGTGGCGCACACCACGGCCGAGTGCGAACTCGGCATGCCGCCGCTGCCCAAAAGGAAGCGGCGGAACGAAAAGCGCGTTCCCCGCCGGATCGATGTAAACAGTTTGATGAATTGTGCCAAGAACCACGCCATGGCCGCGCACAGCAACACACGGTTGGTGACGAGATCGACGGCGTAGGTCTTGAATTGCAACACGTCAAATTCCATATCAATACTTTCTGTCGATCAGATGATCGGCCAAAGCCAGCAGAAACGCATTGCCTGCCAGCCCCTTGATTTCGTTCTTTGCCTGTTCGGTCACGCGCGCCGCCTCGGCCAAAGCCGCACCCGGCGTGTAGAAAGAAAGAAAAGTCGTTTTGCCGCGCGCCGCGTCCGAGCCGACGCTCTTGCCGGCGGTCTGCTCGTCGGCGGTGGCGTCCAGCACGTCGTCCACGATCTGAAACGCCAGACCGATGCCCGCCGCGTAACGCTCGAGAGAACGCGTGCGGTCGTCGTCGCGGGCAAGGCCCGCCGCCACGCAGCCGAGCACCGCCGCCGCGCGCATCAGCGCGCCGGTCTTCATGGCGTGCAGTTTTTGCAGCGTCGGCAGATCGAACGTCTCGGTCTCGCCGCGCAGATCCATGATCTGCCCGCCGATCATGCCGAAACTGCCCGCCGTGCGCGAGAGAACGGCGACGGCGTCGCGCGCCATACGGTCGGTAGAGGCGTTTTCGGCAATGACGCCGAACGCGCGGGTCAGAAGCCCGTCGCCCGCCAGAATGGCCGTTGCCTCGCCGTACGCTTTATGGCAGGTGGGGCGGCCGCGGCGCAGATCGTCGTTGTCCATGGCGGGCAGGTCGTCGTGTATCAATGAATAGGTGTGCACCATCTCCAGCGCGGCGCCGAGCGACAAAGCGTCCTCGTCGCGTCCGCCGAACAGGCGGCAGCACTCCAGCACCAGCGTGGGGCGAATGCGTTTGGCGCGCGGCGCGAGCAGACTGTACCGTTCCGCCTCGATCTCTCTTGCGAAATCGGCGTCCGTCTCGGCCGTCAGCGCGTCGAGGCGCGCTTCGACCAGCGCGGCGTTGGCAAGCAGGCGTTCCTTGACCGTCATGCCTGCTCCTCCCCGAAAGGCGTGACTTCCGCGTCGTCCCCCGCGGGGCGCACGGTCATAACGCGCTGTTCGGCACGATCCAGTTTTTCGTTGCACAGGCGCACCAGTTTCATGCCCTCTTCGTAGAGTTTCAGCGACTCGTCAAGCCCGACCTGTCCGGCCTCCAACTGCGCCACGACCTCGCCAAGGCGCGCCAGGGCCTGTTCAAAATCCATTTCTTTCGCCATCGTTCACTCGCTTTCCCGGGTGGCCGTCACGGTGGCTTCCGCCACGCCGTCCGCAAAGCGGACCTGCACCCGATCGCCCGCGGACAGCGCCGTGACGCTGCCCACGCTTGTTTCGTTTTCGTCAAATACCGCGGCATAGCCGCGCGCCAGCACCCGCAGCGGGTCGAGCGCGGAAAGTTTGCCCGCCAGGGTCGCCAGGGTCGCTCTGCCCTCTTTTACCGTCGCGTCGACGGCGTTTTGCAGCCGGCTTTCGAGATGCGCCGCCTGCATGCGTTGGTTCTGCAGATAAACGCGCGGATCCTGCAGCACTTTTTTTGCCGTCAGCAGCGCCAGCGCCGCCCGCTTTTCTTTCAGCAAACGGGTCAAGGCCGAGATCAGCAAAAGGCGCTGATCCGAAAGTTGTCTTTTCAGTTCGATCCCGTCCGGCACGACCGCTTCCGCCGCGGCGGTGGGCGTGGGAACGGCGAGATCGGCGGCAAAGTCGATGAGCGTCACGTCGGTGTCGTGCCCCACGGCCGAGACCACGGGAATGCCAGAGGCGGCCACGGCGCGCACCAGTTGTTCGTCGTTGAAGCAAAACAGGTCTTCGGCAGAACCGCCGCCGCGCCCGACGATCAGCACGTCGACCGGCCATCGCTCGTTGAAAAAGCGAATGCCCTCGGCCACGCTCTCCGCCGCGCCGGGGCCCTGCACCAGGGCCGGAAAGAGGTAGACCTCCGCCGCCGGAAAACGCCGACCCAGAATGCGGATCATATCGTGCACGGCAGCGCCCGTCGGCGAGGTGACGATGCCGATGCGGCCCGGTATCGCGGGCAGCGGGCGCTTGCGCGCGGCGTCGAAAAGGCCTTCGGCCTCCAGTTTTTTGCGCAGTTGCTCAAGCGCCAGATACAGCGCGCCGAGACCGTCCGGCTGCATTTCGTCCGCGTAGATCTGATATTTTCCGTCCCGCGGGAACACCGAAACGCGGCCGTGCAGCAGCACTTTCATGCCGCTTTGCGGCACGAACGCGACTTTGGCGGCGTAGGAGCGGAACATGACCGCCGAAACGACGGCCTCTTCGTCTTTGAGCGCAAAATAGAAATGACCGCTTTGGTGGTGCGTGAATTTGGAGAGTTCGCCGCGCACCCACACGTCGGCAAGCAAAGGGTCGCTGTCCATGCTCATGCGCAGATATTCGTTCAGTTGCGATACGGTCAACGCCCCGTTCGGCACGGCGCTCCCCCCTTTCGGATCAATTCTTCAAAAACCGACGGCGGCACAAAAGCGCCGTACCCGCCGCGTTGTCGGCGGAAAATGCCGGTTCGGCAAAATAAACGTCGCCGCAAAGGCGCTTTTGCAGCGCGGCGGCTATGCCGCGGTTGCTCATCACGCCCCCGGCAAACACCAGCGGCAGACCGGGGTGCTTTTGCCTGACCCACGCGGCCATGGCAAACAGCGTCTCGGTCAAAAAATCGAACACGAACGCGGCGACCGTCGGCGCGCTGCCCGTACCGCGATAAAGATCGAGCGCCAGATTTTCAAGCCCCGACAGGTGGCAGACGCCGTCTTTCACCGCGATCTTCGGGCGCGGCACGGGGCCGTGATCTTCAAGCGCCAGTTTTTCAAGCGCCGGGCCGCACGGAAAAGAAAGCCCCAGCGCCACGCCGATCCGGTCGACGGCCTGGCCCGCGTGCAGATCGGCGCTGCCGCCGATCTGTTCGATATGAAAACCGGCGCCCGCCGGCGTTACGTACAAAAGATCCGTCGTGCCGCCCGACACGTGGAACGCCCCGAACGGGCTCTCCGTCAGCGACGCGGGCGCGCCGGACGAAGAAACGGCCGCCATGATATGCCCGCTCTGATGCGAAAACTCGAACACGGGCGCCGAAAGCCCCGCGGCCAACGCGCGCGCCGCCGCCACACCGGCGAGAAAACAAGGCATATAGGAATTTTCGGCGTCTCTCGGCCGTGCCGAAACGCCGACCGCAACCACCGTTCTGCCAAAGAGATGCGGCCGCACCGCGTCCATGAGGCCGGGCAAGTTCTTTACGTGGGCAAACAGGGCGTCGCTCTGCCGCAGACCGCGCTCGCCCGCACCGACGGGCAGGGGCGCTTTGAGGTTGGCAAGCACCTGCCCTTTTTCGTCGACGACCGCGACCGACGTGGTGTAGTTGCTGGTGTCGACGCCGACAAAACAGACGTCAGGCATGGCCGCCCGCGGCGATCTCGTCCTTGATGCCGTTGAGCACCCCGTTGACGAAGGGGCGCGCCGCCTCCTCGTCGAACTTTTTGCACAGTTCGACCGCCTCGTTGATCGAGACGCTGTTCGGAATATCCTCGCATTCCAGCATTTCGTAGGCGGAAAGCCGCAGGATCGAGCGGGACACGCGGGAAATGCGCGTCATCTTCCACCCTTTGGCGTGCCGGTTGATGATCTCGTCGAGGCGGTCGCGGTTCTCGCAAACGCCGAAGTAAACGCGGCGTATGTAGGCGTCCTCGTCGATCTCGCGATTTTCGGTGGAAGTCTCGAAAATCGTCTCAAAGGTCTCGTCGCGGCGGAATTCCGTTTCAAACAGCAGCGTAAAGACCGCTTCTCTTGCCTCTCTTCTGTTGATAGCCATACTTTCCTTTCAGCGCGCGGCGCGGGTCGTGCGCGACGCAGTAAAACATCGTATTGTATATTATATTATCGGACGGGCTTTCTGTCAAGCGTTTTTTGAATATTTGCATAAATTTGTGCATAAAAACGCAAAAGGGTGACCTTTTGGTCACCCTTTTCGCCGAATGAACGCCGATCAGCGATCGTCGTCTTCGTCGTTATCCTGTTTTTCAAATTCCTCTTTGGCGGCGCCGCACAAAGGGCAGACGAAATCCTCGGGCAGATCCTCGAATTCCGTTCCCTCCGGGATCCCGTTTTCGGGGTCGCCGTTCTGCGGATCGTACTCGTAGCCGCACAGCGGGCAAACATAGATAGCCATGAAAAAGAACCTCCTCGTTGAGTTCAAATAATAACGATGCCGGCACAAAAGCCGCACCCGGCGCGCCGCGTCGGATCGGCTCTGCGGTATATCTATCATAATCAGCGGCACGGCGCTTGTCAAGAGGTTTTTGAATTTTTTTGTTTTTGCGTCTTTTTTGCATGATGCGCCCCCCCTTTGCGCTTTCCGGAACGGATGCGGTGCTATTCCGCGGCGCGCCGGAATAGAGTGTGGAGAGGTGAAGATATGAAAAGCAAACAGACCTTTTTTTATAACGCCCTGCTGATGACCGCCGTCACGCTGCTGATGCGCACGGTGGCCGTCAGTTTCAACGTCTATCTCTCTTCAAAAGCGGGCGCGGAAGCCATGGGGCTTTTGTCGCTCGTCGGCAGTGTGTACGGCTTTGCGCTGACGCTGGCGACTTCCGGCATCCATTTAGCCACGGTGCGCACCGTCTCGGAACACATGGAAAAAACGGGCGGCGCCGACACCCGCCGCTGTCTGCTCGCCTGCCTTGGCTACGCCGCCGCGTTCGGCACGCTCGCCTCGGTCGCGCTGTTTGCCTTTGCCCGCCCCATCGGGCTGTATCTGCTCTCGGACGCGCGCACGGTCGCGGGCCTGCGCGTGCTGGCCTTCACGCTGCTGCCCATCGCGCTGACGACCGTTCTCAACGGCTATTTCACCGCGGTACGCCGCGCTTTCAAAAACGCGATGGCGCAGGTGACGGAACAGGCCGTCAAGATCGCGTTGACCGTTTTTCTGCTGCTCTCGGTCATGCCCGACACGGTCGAAGGCAGTCTTCTGGCCATTCTCACGGGCGGCGCCGCCGCGGAGTCGCTGTCCCTTGTGTTCAACCTGATCCTGTACGCGGCCGACAGGCGCCGCCACCCGCCGCAAACGCCGCCCGAAAACCGCAAAAAAAGCGACGTTCCCATACGGGTCGCGGCCGTTGCCTTGCCGGTCGCCGTCAGCGCGTATATGCGGTCAGGTTTACTCGCAATAGAACATATTTTAATTCCAAAAGGACTTTCGGCCTATAATCACGGTTCTTCCACGGCGCTCGCTTCGTACGGCGCGCTGCACGGCATGGCCCTGCCGGTGGTGCTGTATCCGGCCGCCATCCTCTCCGCTTTTGCGGCGCTGCTGATACCGGAGATCACCCGTGAAAACGCCGCCGAAAACCGCCGCGAGATCAGCTACATCACCGGGCGCGTTTATCAGATGACCATGCTCTTTTCCATGGGCACGGCGGCGATCATGCTCTTTCTTTCGGGCGAGTTCGGCACGGTGCTGTACGGCAACGACGAGGTCTCGTTTTTCATACGCCGCCTGGCGCCCCTGATCCCCGTCATGTATCTCGATACCGCCACCGACGCGCTCCTGAAAGGCATGGGTCAGCAGGTCTACTCCATGAACGTCAATATCTTCGACGCGTTCTGCTCCGTGCTCGGCGTGTGGCTGCTGGTGCCCCGTTTCGGCATTGCGGGATACCTCGCGACGATCTGGTTCACCGAGATCCTCAACGCAGCCTTGAGCGTCAGCCGCCTTCTGCGCATCAGCGGCTACCGCCCGCAGCCGGTGCGGCTCCTGCTGCTCCCCCTCTTGTCCGCCGTCGGTTCCGCGGCGCTGTGCCGCCTTTTGTGCGCGTTTTTCCCCCGCGCTTTCGGCAGTCCCCTGACGCTGACGCTGCACGTCGCGATCCTGCTGGCGCTGTATCTGCTGCTGGCCCTGCTGACAGGCGCGCTGCCCCGCCGCGATCTCGGCTGGCTGTTCGCCTCGCTCAAACCGGCGCGGCGCGCGGCGCCCGCGCAAAAGCACGCACGCGAGCGCTCGGAAGAGAGCGTAAAAGTTAAAAGTGTGTAACATTTTCGATTTTGTCTTGAAATTTGTGGTAAAGTGTTGTAAAATGGCGTATGGGCACAGAGTGCAACCGCCACATCACAAGAGGAGATGCAAGTTATGACCAACAACAAATTCGTTTTGTCCTGGATCGACGAAATGGCCGCCATGACCAAACCCGACAAGATCGTCTGGATCGACGGCACCGAAGAACAAGCCGAGGCGCTGCGGCGCGAGGCCTGCTCGACCGGCGAACTGATCAAATTGAACGAAGAACTTTTGCCGAACTGCTATCTGCACCGCACCGCCGTCAACGACGTGGCCCGCGTGGAAGGCAGAACGTTTATCTGCACGCCGACCAAAGAAGAGGCCGGCAATATCAACAACTGGGTCGAGCCCGGCGAAATGTACGCCAAACTCAAAAAACTCTACACCGGCTCCATGAAAGGCCGCACCATGTACGTCATTCCCTATTCCATGGGCGTCGTCGGCTCCGACTTTGCCAAGATCGGCATTGAACTGACCGACTCGATCTACGTGGTGCTGAATATGCTCATCATGACCCGCGTGGGCCAAAACGTGATGGATTCCCTCGGCGACAGCCCCGACTTTATCAAGGGCCTGCACTCCAAAGCCACCCTCGACGCCGACAACCGCTATATCACCCACTTCCCGCAGGATAACACCATCATGTCGGTCAACTCCGGCTACGGCGGCAACGTGCTGCTCGGCAAAAAGTGCTTTGCCCTGCGCATCGCCTCCTACCTCGGCCGCAAAGAGGGCTGGATGGCCGAGCACATGCTGATCCTCGGTCTCGAGTACCCGAACGGCGACATCAAGTATATCACCGCCGCCTTCCCCTCTGCCTGCGGCAAGACCAACCTCGCCATGCTGATCCCGCCCGAGATCTTCAAGAAGAAGGGCTATAAGGTGTGGACGGTGGGCGACGACATCGCCTGGCTGCGCGTCAACAAAGAGGACGGCCGCCTGTACGCCGTCAACCCCGAAAACGGCTTTTTCGGCGTGGCGCCCGGCACCAACGAAAAATCCAACCCCAACGCGCTTGCCACCACGCGGCGCGACACCATTTTCACCAACGTCTGCTACAACGCCCGCACCAACACCGTCTGGTGGGAGGGGCTTGACAACAATCCTCCGAAGCCCGAAGACGGCGCCGTCAACTGGAAGGGCGAGCCCTGGGATTACCGCAGCTACGACAAAGCCGACAAGATCAACACCTCGGGCGCGCATCCCAACTCCCGCTTTACCACCATGGCCAAAAACTGCCCGTGCCTGTCCGCCGAGTTCAACTCGCTGAAGGGCGTGCCTGTGACCGCCATCATCTTCGGCGGCCGTCGCGCCAAAACCGCGCCGCTGGTCTACCAGTCCTTCGGCTGGCAGCACGGCACGTTCGTCGGCTCCATTATGGCTTCCGAGACCACGGCCGCCGCGGCCGGCGCCATCGGCGTGGTGCGCCGCGACCCCATGGCCATGCGTCCCTTCGTGGGCTACAACATGGGCGACTACTGGCAGCACTGGCTCGATATGGGCCACGTCATCAAAAACAAGCCCCTCATCTTCCACGTCAACTGGTTCCGCACCGACGACAAGGGCAACTTCATCTGGCCCGGCTTCGGCGACAATATGCGCGTGCTGCTCTGGATCCTGGCCCGCTGCGCCGGCGAGGTAGACGCGGTCAAGACGCCCATCGGTTACGTGCCGAAACCCGAAGACATCAATATCGAGGGCCTGCGCGGCATCACGACGGAGACCATGAAGAACCTGCTCTCCGTGGACGTGGAGTCCTGGAAGGCCGACATTGCCAACATCAAAGAGTTCTACAATCAGGTCGGGGACCACGTGCCCGCCGAAATGTGGCAGGAACTGGCCGCTCTGGAAAAGAGACTGGGCTGATCCGGCCGCCGCGACGGCCGCCGAAAGGCGGTCGCCGCCCTTTTTCGTTTTTTTGAAAGTTTTTTTCGAAAAACGATTGACAAGAACGATCCGATTGTGTATAATGACTATGTATAAAGGCGTTTCCCTGTAAATTGCATATTTGAAATGGGCAAAATTGTGGTAACACAATGACGCAAAACTAAAGGGGCTTACGAGCCAGCCAGTTGCATGATCGTCCGCGTATCGCGGTCATCGTCAACTGGCTTTTTTGATAAAATTCACGAAAGGAGGCGGACTTTTGATGCAGCACCGCACAGCGATACCCCGCGTTTTGATAAAAGCCGGCCTGCTTTTGCTGCTTTCCGCCCTGCTGCTGACCTCGGCGACGTACGCCTGGCTGCGCGTGGGCTTCGTGACCCCGGACAGCGAACTTTCCTTCACCACCGGCAAACTGACCCCGCCCGCCGCCAAAATGTGGATCTATACAGAAGAGGAAGAAAACGAGAACCTGGCCGACGAGAATCGCTGGGTCGAACTCAGCGTGACCACCGACGGCAGCGCGAATATCGCGCCGGGCGCCGAGCGTTCCGGGCCGGTCGACGGCAAATATACCTTTACCCTGACTTCTCTGCACCTCGGCACCGTTGACAACCTGATCCTTCTCGGCGACGACAACTACGCGTATCTGCGTGTGCCGATCGACCCGGTGGCCCTCGGCAACGGCGTTACCATCACGCTGGAACTCAAAGAGACCGACGGCATCGAACTGTACGACTCGACCGGCGCGCCCGTGACCGACGAAACGACGGGCGAGACCCCCAGAACGCCGCTGGCAGACCTTTATGACATCAACGAAACGATGCCGCTGCTGCTGATCGATTACGCCATCAACAAGACCGCCTACACGCCCTACACCATGACCGACGCGCTCAAAGAGAGTTTTGCCACCGTCGAACCCGACACGACCTACACCGCGCCGGACGAGGATCCCTACTATATTTATCTGCGCGTACACCCCAACCTGGCCGCCTTTATGGAAGCCACCCGGTTTTTGTACGAATACATGCCCTGCACGCTGCTTTACAGTCTTGACATTTCCGTCATGATCTACGAAACGGCGGTATAACGCGACCCGAACGAAACTTTGAAAGGAGAAAACGCATGAGGAACGCACCGAAAAAAGCGCATCGTTTCAAAACCGTATGGCTGACGGCCCTTATCATCGTGGTCATGCTGACCATTGTGGCGGCTTCGACGGCGGTCTATGCCTATTTCTCCACCCGCGTTTACGTTTACACGTCGGACGGCGATCGTCAGGTCGCCAAACTCGGCATGCGGCTGAACCTGCTGTTCGACCGCATCGTGCCCTACAACGAAAATCACGCCACGCACGACGGCGAAGTGACGGCCGGCACCTCGCTCGGCATTATCAAATCCATCGACGAAGAGGGCAACGTCACCTATTACGAATACGACCCCACGGCGGAATGGGGCACGGCTGAAAACCCCTACCTCATTTCGGAGGTGCGCCACCTGCACAACCTTTCCGCCCTGCAGAGCATCGGCTATTTTGAAGACCTTTACATCAAATATAACTACGAAAACGAGGACGTGAACGGCACCTATCTCGAAACCGCCGTTATGCCCTACTTTTTGGTGTGCGATTCGGACGGCACGCCCGCCACGGTCGACGGCACCGGCTTTACCATTTCTCCCATCGGCACCGACGAATACCCCTTTATCGGCTACGTGGGCGGCGCGTTTGCCGAGGGCACCACGACCGTGGGCGGCCTTGACAGCAACACCTCCGCCATTTACAACCTGCAAGTCACGGCCAGAGACGACCGCGTCGATGTGGGACTTTTCGGCACCATCGGCTACCTCGGCACCGAGCCCGATGAAAACGCGGTCGACCAGACCTTTGTCGGCGCGGTCTCCATCATCCGCGACCTGCTGCTCTATGACGTGCAGGTCAAAGTGACCGACCACACCTGGGTCGAAGACCTGACCCACCGCTTTATGCACGACGCCGGCGACAACGACGTTTCGCACGAGAACCACCACATCGGCATTCTGGTCGGACACGTGGAATACGCCTCGATCGAGTACATCAGCGTGTATTACAGCAGCGACGACATCGCAGCCATCGATCTTTCTCACACCACGGCGGGCAGCACCTCTTCCACCACGCCGAACTACCTCTCCTCGTCCGGCATTCTCGGTTTTATCTACAATCTGAACCCCAACCTTGTCATTGACGAAAACGGCGCTTACAACGTGGCGGCCTCTTCGGGCAAATCCTCGGAGTACGTGCACGCCATCGGCGCCGGCAACGACTGGGGCGGCAGCGTGGATATGTATAAAATGTACAACACGCTGACCGACGTCTATAACTCCGGCGACGCGCACGTGGTGCAATACCCTTCCGCCAAGACCGTCACCATCGACCGCGAGGGCAACCGGACGGAAACGATCACCGCCCACTCCAACGTGACCGTCAATCTGAACGGCAACAACCGCACGCTGACCGGCATTGCCTGGGACGAAGACGCGACCGCCTCGTACGTGTTCGGCACGCGCGCGACCGGCGACGGCTTCCGCTACCTGTACGGGCAAAAAGAGTTTGCGCTGACGCAAACCGTGACGACCGTCACCTATACCGACGAGGACGCCTCCGTCATTTCCGACGGGCAGGGCCACTACCTGAACCTTTCAAACGGTGCGCTTGCCGTCGGCAACAGCGCCGAGACCGCCACCAAATGGCGCTTCGGCACAGGCAACACCAAGACCATTTACACGCAGGTGGGCGACAACGTCTATTACCTGCGCAGCAACAGCAACACGCTGACCGTCACGACCACCGCCGGTTCCGCCACCGCCTGGACTTTCAGCAACAACAGGATCAGTTACAACAACTACTACCTCACCTACAACAACGGCGGGTGGACGCTTTCCAATATCACCTCCTATTATCTCATTCATGACGGCAACGGGCATTACCTCAACGCCGCCGCCAACGACTTTTCGACCGGCACGGTGGAAAGCGAAGCCACCAAATGGACGTTCAGCGCCCCCAACGGCAGCGGCACCATTTCGACAAAGATCGGCAACACCACCTACTATCTGCGCAACTACAACAACGGCACCCTGCAGGTCTCCTCGACCACCTCGACCAACTGGACCAGCAGTGCGAACGCCATTTACAACGGCGACTACTACCTGGCCATTGACAGCAACAACAACTGGGGGCTGACCACCAACGACAGCGGCACGCTGATCGGCGACGGCAACGGCAACTACCTTTCCCTGCCTTCTGCCACGCCTGCCAACGGTGCGGCCGTGGGCAACGCAGACAACGCGGGAGAAGCCACCATCTGGACGATCGCCAATACCGGCGTGATCTATACGCATTCCGGCAACTATTATTACTATTTGCGCAACAACGGCGGTTCTCTGGTTTTGTACCGCAGCAACTCGCTGAACACGAGTTCAAACAACAACCGTACCCAATGGACCGTCGCAAACGGCAGGATTTCGAACAATAACTATTATATTGTTTCAAACAACGGCTCTTGGAGTTTATCTACTCTGCCAACCCCCACCTATTATCTCATCCATGACGGCAACGGGAATTATCTGAGCGGTAGCGCCACCAACGCCGCGCCTACCAACGCCACCGAATCCACGGCGGCTCTTTGGTCGCAAGCCAACGACGGTCGCTTGTCTTTGCAAAGCAACACTTCGTACTCCCTGATGTACTACTATTACAGATGGGGCGGCGGTGCGCAGTATATCTACATTGCCAACGGCAACCAACGCGCTTACTACCATTATAACAACGGTTACCTCAGCGCCACGTATAACAACACGACTTACTACGCGCGTTTCAACAACAACGCCTGGACTTACACGACCAACCAGGCGCAGGCAACGCCCATCACGATGACGGAAGTCTCGCCGACGGTCGATCTGACCCTGATCGACAAAAGCACGGTCGTCTCCACCACGGTGCAGCACGCGCAGCACAACTACGACTACACGCTGACGCTGACGGACGCTACCTTTGAAAACTGGAAGACCAGCGAGACGCACAACGAGAACATCACCTACACCTCCGACCCCACGGTGTACCCGCTGGCCCTTAACGACGACGGCAGCGTGATGCGCAACAAGAACACCGGCTACGTCGTCGGCGGCGTGGACTACGTTTACAGCGGTTCCGGCAGTACGTATCCCGGCGATATCCGCGTTTCGCAGTACGCCATGAACAACATCAGCGTGGCTCTCGGCGGCAACTCATCTTACAACCCCGCCAAACTGGAGATCATCACCCGCACGGCCACGTCGGGCGGCTATGCGCTGATCCGTGACGAGAGCGGCTATAACAACGCCAACAGCGTGGCCAGCGGCTACGGCGACATTCCCTCGGACACGCGCAGCAACCGCCGGCTCGCCTCGGATCTGGGCCTGAAAAAGTACACCAGCGCCCGCGATCAGCTGGAAGATCTCTTTAACCCCGAAAACGCCAACGGCGTGCGGGTCGCCAGTTCCAACATTTACGGTCTGCACTTCATGAACCTGACCACGAACACCAGCATCGGCGACAACACGCACCGCATCACCGTGCCGACGGCGTGGATCAACGGCACCCGCTACACCGATTACGTCATGCCGACCGACTGCATCGACTTCAACCTCATGCAGCGCGGTTCCATCAACTTCTTTGCCGGTTCCTACTTTATCAGCGGCAACCAGTCGAACGACACGTTCTTCGCCCTTTATAAAGTGGTGCGCGGCAACGACGGCTCTCTGCAATCGGTCATCGAGATCGAACAGGTCTACGGCAATCCCACCAACGATCTGGCGCCCGTCTATTACAAACTTTCCGGTCTGTCCGGCTATACCACCGACGGCAAGACGTTTTTGACGAACGATCAATGGAACGCTCTGCCCTCCACCTCCAAAACGCTGCTGTTCGATATGGACTGGGTCACCATGAGCAACGGCAACACCATGGTCAACAACGCGGTGTATTACTTTGAGATCCCCGTCAACGAGGGCGAGTACGCCCTGGGATCCGTGACCGGCAACAAGACCGGCGCTTACCTGATGTATCTGGATATCGGCGCCAGCGACACGGCCATCTCCTACCGCGACGGCGCGGCGGGTTCGGCGCTCGGCACCATCGACTACGTCTATCACAACAGCGGCGACGTCATCACCGTCACCACCGTGCCCGACGTGCTGCCCCAGAACGAAGACTATCAGTACTACTACGCCTCGCTGTGTATGATGGGGTCGCAAAACGACTACCAGGAGCAGCCCGGCGACCCGTTCTTCAACATCAATCAGGCCAAGATCTACGTGCGGCGAACGATCGACGCCGTGGACGACAGCAACATACCCGTCATGCACTTTGATATCCGGTGTGCCGACGAAAAGTATTTCCGCACCGTGCCCTACTCCGCGCTGGCCGACCCCATCGTGCGTACCGACGGCGCCTATTCCCCTTGATCTTCTCTTAAATCTTAACGAAAGGAGCGCCCCGTCATGGACAAAGAGCGCGTCAAGCAAATACTCAAAACGCCCCATCTTCTCGTCTCCGGCCTGACCATTCTGGGGCTCTCCGTTCTGTTCGTCATGATCCTGATGATCTACAACAATCCCGCCTACGCCTGGTTTTCCCGCAATTTCAACACGGACAGCGGCGGCATGGGCATCGGCACGGGGCAAAGCGCCGCCGTATTCAAATATGCCGAGCCTTCCGGCAACGGTTGGGGGGCCGATACGACGTTCGTCACAAACGGCACGGCCGATCTTACCAAATGCCTGAACAAACCCGGCGACACCTATACCTTCCGGCTGACCGTGACCAACACGGGCGAGCAGGATATTCCCTTTACCAAACTCGGGCTCGTCACGCCGAAAGCGGGCGACGAAGTGCCCGTCACCGACGACGAGGACGTCGACCATTACCTCGGCACGCAGATCTACGTCAAGGTGCTCAACGTCAACGGCACGCCCGTGGCCGATCCCCCTGCCGTCTATCTGCTGACGCTGTCGGCGGGCGAACCCGTTTTTGAGGACAAAGTGCTGTATACCTTCGGCTCCGAGCAAACGCTGCGGCCGGGCAATTCCATGAATTTCGTGCTGGAATTCACCTTTGAAAACCTCAACGAGCCGCAGGACGTTTTTCAGGATTTCGGCGTTTCCAACGACGGCGTGTGCAAACGGGCGTTTCTGATCGAGTGACCGCACGCAAAACAAAAAGGCAGTCTTTCGACTGCCTTTTTGCTTGGAAAACTCAGATCTTCTCTTTGACCTTAGAGGCCTTGCCCACGCGGCCGCGCAGGTAGTAGAGTTTGGCGCGGCGCACTTTGCCCACGCGCAGAACGTCTACCTTGACGACGTTGGGAGAGTGAATGGGAAACGTTTTTTCAACGCCCACACCGTAGGAGATACGGCGCACCGTGAACGTTTCGGAAATGCCGCCGCCGTGCTTGGCGATGACCGTTCCCTCATACATCTGAATTCTCTCTTTGGTGCCCTCAACGATCTTGTTGTGCACGCGAACG
>CAMZFG010000004.1 GCA_947306035.1 uncultured Clostridia bacterium
GCGCTCCGGACGCATACGGCATCAGGGAGACGTATAAACTATCGTTCGTGCTGGCTGCGTCGGGCATGCCCGTTGTCAGCGGTCTGGCCCGCGGCATCGACGGCATGGCCGCCGTCGGCGCTCTCGAAGCGGGCGGCGTCACCGTGGGCGTGCTCGGTTGCGGCATCGACGTCGTTTATCCCCGCCGTCACGAGGCGCTCTACGCCGCCGTGGCCGAAAAGGGAACGCTGGTGTCGGAATATCTGCCCGGCACGCCGCCGAACGCCTGGCAGTTTCCGGAGCGCAACCGCCTGATCGCGGCGCTCTCCGACGGACTTGCGGTCATGGAGGCGGGCGCGCACAGCGGCGCGCTCATCACGGCCCGCCACGCGCAGGCCACCGACAAACCCGTTTTCGCTCTGCCGGGAGATGCCGATGCGGCTCGCTCCGCCGGCTGCAACCGTCTGCTTCGCCACGGGGCGCGCGTACTGCTCGACCCGCGGGACGTGCTGGCGCATTTCTGGCGCGAACTGCCCGGATTGCCCTACGTGCGCGTGGAGCCGCCCGCCGCGCCGGACGACGCGGTGTACGAACGCTACGGGCTTGTGCCGCTCTCGGACAGAGTGGCGCCCGCCATCGTCGAAAAGCCCCGCAACGGGGTCGAAAAACCAAAAGAAGGACCCACCGAAGAAGAGCCGGATGCCGACAGCGCCGCGGCGCTGCTCGCCGCTTTTTCGGAGGAGGAGCGCGCTTTCTATCGGGCGCTGCCCGACGAGCCCTTTACCGTCGACGTTCTGGTCGCGGCCGGCATGCCGGTCGCCGAGGCCTTCGCCGGCGTGACCGAGCTTGAGCTCGAGGGGCTTCTCACCGCCAGACCCGGCGGTGCTTACGTGAAAAAGTATTCTGTTTGAAAGGAAAAATACATGGCAAATCTCGTCATCGTGGAGTCGCCTTCCAAGGCAACGGCCATCAAAAAGTATCTGGGCTCCAACTATAAAGTCGTCGCGTCCAAAGGGCACGTGCGCGATCTGCCCAAAAGTTCTCTCAGCGTCGATATCGACAACGGCTTTGCGGCGCACTATATCAACATCCGCGGCAAAGGCGACCTGATCAAGGATATCCGCAAAGAGGCCAAAAACGCCAAAAAGATCTATCTGGCGCCCGACCCCGACCGCGAGGGAGAGGCCATTGCCTGGCATCTTTGCAACGCGTTGGGCCTGGACCCGGAGCGCACGCTGCGGGTGAC
Source organism: uncultured Clostridia bacterium (assembly GCA_947306035.1). Lineage (GTDB taxonomy): Bacteria > Bacillota > Clostridia > Oscillospirales > CAG-272 > Firm-07. The sequence goes on from CAMZFG010000004.1 coordinate 1,226, forward strand.
CTTCAACGAGATCACGCCCGACGTGGTGCGCGCCGCCGTCAAGTCGCCCCGCACCATCGATATGAACCTGGTCAACGCCCAGCAGACCCGCCGCATCTGGGACCGTATCGTGGGCTATAAACTTTCGCCCTATCTTTGGAAGTCCGTCAAAAACGGTCTGTCGGCCGGCCGCGTGCAATCGGTTGCCGCCCGCATCATCGTGGACAGAGAAGAGGAGATCCGCGCCTTCGTGCCCGAAGAATACTGGACGGTCGACGCCGTTCTCTCGGTCGACGGCAAAGAGTTTACGGTGCGCTTTTACGGCAATGCCCGCGGCAAAGTCAAACTGCACGACGGGGCCGCCGCCGAAAAGGTGGTAAACGGTGTGAAAAACACCCCGTTCACGGTGCAAAGCGTCAAACGGGCCACCCGCCAAAAACTGCCCGCGCCGCCCTTTACCACGTCTACCATGCAGCAGGAGGCCTCCCGCAAACTGGGCTTTCAGTCGCAGCGCATCATGCGCGTGGCGCAGGAACTGTACGAGGGCATCAACGTGGGCGCCGAAAACGGCGGCGTGCAGGGCCTTATCACCTATATGCGTACCGACTCGCTCCGCGTTTCTTCCGACGCGCAGAACGCCGCGAGAGCCCTGATCGCCGAAAAATACGGCGCCGCGTACTGCCCCGAAAAGCCCCGCGCCTGGCGTGCCAAAGCAGGCGCGCAGGACGCGCACGAGGCCATTCGGCCCTCTCACGTCGAACTGGATCCCGTCGCGATCCGCAAGTATCTGACGATCGACCAGTATCGGCTGTATAAACTCATCTGGGAGCGCTTCGTCGCCAGCCAGATGCAGTCCGCCACCCTGGCCACGCAGAGCGTCGAACTCGAATCGGCGGGCTACGTGTTCCGCACGGGCGGGTACAACGTGACGTTCCCCGGCTATATGGCCGTTTACGAGGAGAGTGAAGAAGAGGTCGTCACCACCGCCGACGTCATCGACGAGCAGCGCGACCTGCGTCTGCCCGATCTCGTCGAGGGCGCGGCGCTCCCCGCCGCGCGCCTGGAGCCGAACCGGCATTTTACCGAGCCGCCCGCCCGCTATACCGAGGCGTCTTTGATCAAGTTCCTCGACGAAAAGGGCATCGGCCGCCCCAGCACCTATAATACCATCATCACCACCATCCTCTCCCGCAATTACGTGGCGCGCGACGGCCGTTCGCTGCTGCCCACGCCGCTCGGCGAGGTGACGACGTCGCTGATGAAACAGAATTTCCCGGACATCGTGGACTACGCCTTCACCGCCCAGATGGAGAACGAACTGGACGACATCGAGCGCGGCAAAGCGGATATGACCGCGGTGCTGACGTCGTTCTGGAAGGGGTTTGCCGCCGAACTCAAAAAGGCGGAGACCACCATCGGCCGGGGCGATTTCGAACTGCCCGTCGAGCAGACCGACATCATCTGCGAAAAATGCGGCGCCAAAATGATCGTCAAGAGCGGCCGCTTCGGCAAATTCGCCGCCTGCCCCAACTACCCGACCTGCCGCAACACCAAACCGCTCGGCGAGCCCGCTCCCGAGAAGAAAACGGTGCAAACGCCCGAGAAAAAGCCCCCCGTTACGGCCGATTTCAAATGTGAACTGTGCGGCGCCGACATGGTGCAGCGCACGGGCAAGTACGGCACGTTCTTTGCCTGCTCCCGCTATCCGGCCTGCCGCTTCACCAAGCAAAAGACCAAAGAACTGGACGTGCCGTGCCCCAAATGCGGCGCCAAGATCCTGATCAAGACCGGCCGCAATAAAACGGTGTTTTACAGCTGCGAGCGCTATCCCGACTGCGACTTTTCCTCCTGGGATATGCCGACCGCCGAAAAATGCCCGCAATGCGGCGAGCCTCTGTTCCGCAAAAAGGGCAGACCCGTGCTGGTCTGCCACAACAAAGACTGCGGCTATCGCCGCGAGATCGAAGAAAGCAAAGAGGAGGAGCCCCTTGCATGACGGAACGTGTCACGGTATTCGGCGCGGGTCTCGCCGGCTGTGAGGCGGCGTGGCAGATCGCCCGCCGCGGCGTGCCGGTGCGCCTGGTCGAAATGAAACCGGGTCGCATGACCCCGGCGCATCACGCCCCCGGCTTTGCCGAACTGTGCTGTTCCAACTCGCTGCGCTCCGACGCGCTGACCAACGCGGTCGGCCTTCTCAAAGAAGAAATGCGTCGCCTCTCTTCGCTGATCCTGGAGGCGGCCGACGCCACGCGCGTGCCCGCCGGTTCCGCGCTGGCGGTGGATCGCAATCGCTTTTCCGACTATATCACCGAAAAGATCAAAGCCCACCACCTGATCGAAACGGTCGAAGAGGAAGCGACCGAACTGCCGGATACGGGCGTCGCCGTGGTGGCGACGGGCCCGCTGACTTCGGCCGCGCTGGCCGCGCGCATCGCCGCTCTGACGGGCGACGACGGATTGTATTTCTACGACGCCGTGGCGCCCATCGTGGCCTTTGACGGCATTGATATGAACGTGGCCTTTTTCGCCTCCCGCTACGGCAAGGGCGAGGCGGACTACATCAACTGCCCCATGACCAAAGAGCAGTACGACCGTTTCTATACCGAACTGATCAACGCCCGCGAGGCCGAACTGCACGACTTTGACAAAGCGTCGCAGCAAGCGCCCGCCGTGTTCGAGGGCTGCATGCCCGTCGAGGTCATGGCGCGCCGCGGCTATGACACCCTGCGTTACGGGCCGCTCAAGCCCGTCGGTCTCGTCGACAGCCGCACGGGCAGGGAACCCTACGCCGTGGTGCAGCTGCGCAAAGAGGACAGGGCGGGCACCATGTATAACCTGGTCGGCTTTCAGACGCACCTTTCGTTTTCCGAACAGAAGCGGGTGTTTTCGCTGATACCGGGGCTTGAGAACGCCGCGTTCCTGCGCTACGGGGTCATGCACCGCAACACCTATCTACGCTCACCCGGTTTTCTTGCCCCGACCTACGCCGTCAAGACCCGCCCGACCCTGTTTTTCGCGGGGCAGATGACGGGCGTCGAGGGCTACGTGGAATCCGCCGGATCGGGTCTGCTTGCCGGCGTCAACGCCGCGCGTGCCGCGCGCGGCATGGAACCGCTGCCGTTCCCGCGCGAAACGGTGCTCGGCGCCATGGGCGCCTACGTCAGCGAGGGCGGGCTCGGGCCTTTCGTGCCGATGAACGCCAACTTCGGCCTGCTCCCGTCGCTCGGGACGCGCGTGCGGGGCGGTAAAGCCAAACGCAACGAGGCCATATCCGAGCGGTCGCTCGCGGCGCTTGCCGCGGCTTTCGCGGACATCGAAAAGTAAGAAAATCAACACCATATCCCCACATATTTACGAAAGGAGTGTCAAAAATGCGCGTCATCGTCGATGTGATGAGCGGCGACAACGCCCCCGGCGAGATCCTGAAGGGTACCGTCGAGGCCGCCGCCGAAACGAACGCCAGTTTCATACTGGTCGGCAACGAAGAAGAGATCAATACGCTGGCTGCCGAAAACGGCTATGACCTGCGCCGTTTTGACATCATCCATACGGATACGGTCATCACCATGGAGGACGATCCTCTTTCGGTGGTGCGTGCCAAAAAAGATTCTTCGATGGGTCTGGGGCTCCGTCTGCTTTCCGAGGGCAGGGGAGACGTGTTCGTCAGCGCCGGCAATACGGGCGCTCTGTTCACCGGCGCCTCGCTGATCGTGCGCCGCATCCGCGGCGTGCGCCGCGCCGCCATCGGCACGCTTTTGCCGACCGCCGCGCCCTGCCTGCTGCTCGACAGCGGCGCCAATGTGACGGTCAACGCCGAAGATCTTTCGGAATTTGCCGTGATGGGTTCGGCTTATATGCGCAAAGTGGCCGGCATCGAGGATCCCACCGTGGGTCTGCTCAACAACGGCGTGGAGGAACACAAAGGCACGCCGCTGCAGATCGAGGCCAACGCCCTGCTTGCCAAAACGCCCGACATCCACTACGTCGGCAACGTGGAGGGCAACGCCGCCGCGTTCGGCGCCTGCCACGTGCTGGTGACCGACGGTTTTACCGGCAATGTGTTTCTCAAGTCGGCCGAAGGTATCGGAAAATTGCTGCTGCACGCCGTCAAAGACGTGTTTCTCAAAAACGCCGTTACCAAACTTTCGGCACTGTTGGTGCGCCGCTCTTTTGCCGATCTGAAAAGGACGTTCGACCCCGCCGAGCACGGGGGCGCGCCTTTCCTCGGCATCTCCAAGCCCGTCGTCAAAGCCCACGGCTCTTCCGACGCCCGCGCTTTCAAAAACGCGATCGCGGCGGCCGTTTCCTACGCCGAGAGCGACGTCATTTACGAGATCGCCACCGCCACCGAGCGGCATCGCGCTCTGTTGGCCGAAATGCAGAACGAGGCGCAACGGGGCGTGGAAAACGCCGATGCCGCGGAAAAGAAGGAGGGGGAACAGGCATGAACGGCTCCGCTCAAAGCAAACTGGAAGCCCGCATCGGCTACGCCTTCCACGATCCGTCGCTGTTGCAGACGGCGCTGACCCACACCTCTTACGCCAGCGAGAACAACCAGGGCCGCGCCGCTTCCAACGAACGGCTGGAGTTTCTCGGCGACGCGGTGATCTATATCCTCGTCACCCGCTATCTGTACGGCGCGTATCCCGACCTGCAGGAGGGCAAACTGACCACCATGCGGCAAAATCTGATCAGCGGCGGCGTGCTTGCCGCGTTTGCCCGCCGCATCGGTCTCGGCGAGGCATTACGGCTCGGACGGGGCGAGGAAAAGGACGGCCGCGACAAACCCAAACTGCTCGAGGACGCCTTTGAGGCGCTGGTCGGCGCGCTGTATCTCGACAGCGGCCACGACCTTGAAAAAGTCGGCGCGTTCCTGTTGCCGTTCGTGCGGGAACACCTGCAGACGCTGACCGAAAAGCACGCGCCCATGCAGGACTACAAGACCCGTTTGCAGCAGTACGTGCAGCTGACGCCCGGCGAGGAACTGCGCTATGAAGTGGTGCGTGAAGAAGGGCCGGACAACGGCAAAACTTTCACCGTTCGGGTACTGATCAACTCCAACGAATTCGGCACGGGCACGGGCTCCTCCAAAAAGGAGGCGGAGCAAAAAGCCGCCGCCGAGGCGCTGACCCGCTACCTGCCGCCCCGCGAAGAATAAAAGCCGCCGCAGACCGCGTCGGCTTTTTTTCAAAAAATCCGCCAAATTCTCAAAAAGCCCTTGCCAAGCGGGGCTTTTTGTTTTATAATAATATATTATCGCAAGACTATGAAAGGAGGCGCGGCCCTTGTATCTGAAATCGATCGAAATGCAAGGTTTCAAGTCGTTTCCCGATAAAACAAAACTGACTTTCGAGCGGGGCACCACCATCATCGTCGGCCCCAACGGCAGCGGCAAATCCAATATTTCCGACGCCATGCGCTGGGTGCTCGGCGAGATCTCTTCCAAAAGTCTGCGCGGCACCAAAATGGAAGACATCATCTTCGGCGGCTCCGACAGCCGTCGTCCCATGGGCTACGCCGAGGTCTCCGTCACGTTTGACAACACCGACCCGGAGAACCGGCTCGACTGCCCCTATGACGAGGTGACCGTCACCCGCCGCTATTACCGGGCGGGCGAGAGCGAATACTACATCAACCGCAACGCCTGCCGCCTGCGCGACGTCTACGAACTCTTCATGAACACGGGCGTGGGGCGCGACGGCTATTCCATCATCGGGCAGGGCAAGATCGCCGAGATCATCTCCCGCAAATCGGACGAGCGCCGCAGCGTGTTCGAGGATGCTTCCGGCATTGCCAAATACCGTCACCGCAAAACGGAGACCGAGCGCAAACTGCAGACCACCGAGGAGAACATGACCCGCGTGGCAGACATTTTCCGCGAGGTCGAGGCGCAGGTGCTGCCGCTTGAAAAAGAGGCCGAACGGGCCAAAAAAGCCATCGAACTGCACGACACCAAAAAGCGGGTCGACGTGCAGCTTTGGCTGTACGATTCCGAGCGGCTGCGGCAGGAGACCGAGCGCGCGGAAGAGAATTACCGCAACACGGGTTACGATCTCAAACTGGCCGAGGACGCCATCGAAGACTACAACACCCAAAGCACGCGCCTGTTTGAAGATATGCAGAAGAACAGCGCCGCCGCGGCCGAACTGCTCGATCGGATCAACGACCTGACGGGCGAGAACCACGAGCGCGACAGCCGGTGTCAGGTGGCGCAGACCAACATCAACAATACCAACGAGCGCATCGAGGCCGCCCGCGCGGTCATCACCGGTCGCCGCCAACGCCTTGCCGAAGAGCAGAACGAGGGCGCCCGCCGCCGCGCGGAGCAAGAGGCGCACGCCGCGCGTCTTGCCGAACTCGAGGCCGCCCACACCGCAAAAGCGGAAGCCGCCCAGCAGTTGGCCAACCGGGCCCTGACGCTGGCGGGCAGCGTGGCGCAGGCGCTGGCGGACGTGGAGGAACGCGAGGCCGAAGCCGTTGACATCAAAGTGCGTATGCAGGTGTTGGAAAACGGCAAAAAGAGCGACAGCGACAAAAACGAGGCCATGACCGCCGAGATCGCCGCCTACCGCGCGACTTCCGAGGCGCTGGCCGCCGATATGCGGAAAAAAGAGCAGGCCGCGGCCGCCTACGACGCGGACATCGCGGCGGCGGCGCATACCGTCGAAGAGGCCGACCGCCGTTTGGCCGAACTGGCCGAAAAACTCGAGGCCGCCCGTGAAAAAGAAAACGACTGCAAACTGCAGTCCGACCTGACGCGGCAGCGCATGGAAGCGTTCCGCGCCATGGAAGAGCATTTCGAGGGTTACGGCAACAGCGTGCGCTATATCATGGAGGCCTATGCAGCCGGGCACGTCACCGACAAAAACGGCCGCCGCTGCGGCACCGTTTACGGCCCTCTTTCCAAAGTCATCACCGTCGAGCCCCGTTACGTCACCGCCATCGAGGTGGCGCTCGGCAACAATCTGCAGCACATCGTGGTCGAGGACGACGACACCGCGAAAGCCGCCATTTATACGCTCAAACAAGCCGAGGCCGGCCGCGCCACGTTCTTTCCCATCTCTTCCATGAAGGGCCTGACCCCCACCGAGGAAATGGAGACGGGCAAGAGCTGTCCCGGCTACGTCGGCGTCGCGTCGGAACTCGTCGGCTGCGACGATCGCTTTTGCGCCGTCGTGTCGGCTCTGCTCGGCCGCACGCTCGTTTTCGATACGCTGGATCACGCTTCCGATATGGCCAAAAAGACGGCCTATCGGGTCAAACTCGTCACGCTCGACGGGCAGGTCATCAACGCGGGCGGCTCCTATACGGGCGGTTCCGTCAAGCAAAAGGCGGGCATCCTTTCCCGCGCGGGCGAGATCGCGGCACTCGGTGAAAAACTGAAACAGCTGACCGCTGACACGGCCGATTGTCAAAAACGCCGCGAGGCGCTCGAAAAGGAGATCGCCGACCTCGGCGACGCCCGCGAGGACGCCGACAATCGCCGCGCGCTGCTGACCGCTCTGCAGAGCGGCGAGACGGGCGAAGCCGCCTCCGTGCGCGCCAAATGGGAGGCCAACGAATCGCTGGTCGCCAAAATGAACGCCGACTTCGAGGCGCTCTGCCGTCAACGCGCCGGCTACGACGAGGAGATCGCGAAACTGGCGCAGCGTGAAAAAGAACTGCGCCGCGAGATCGAGGAGATCAGCGCGCTGCGCGCCGAAAAGGACGTGGAGCGCAACGGTCTGCTGGACGAAAAGAGCGCGCTGGAAGCGGACATGACGACCCTCTTCATCGAGATCAGCGGCGTGCGCAAAGACATGGGTACGGTCGACGCCTACATCGCCGAATCCGACGCCCGCGCCGCCGCCATTCAAGAAGAGATCGCCGCGGAAGAAGAGAAGATCGCCGGATACGAGGCGTATATCGCGGAGGAGACCCGGCGCATCGAGGCCAACCGCAACAGTTTTGCCGAGGGCGAAAAACGCCTCGGCGAAATGTCGGATCAGCACAAAAAACTGACGGCCGCCAACATGGAGCTGGAAAAGCGCCGCGCCGAGATCAACGCCCGTCTGCAGCAAAAGAGCGCCGAAAAAGAGATCGCGTTCCGCGCCCATACCAAAAACGAGGCCAGATTGAACGCGCTGCGTGAGGAACTGGACAACCTGAACAATCGGTTCTGGGAAGACTATGAAATGACCCGTAACGACGCGGCCGCTCTCGGCTATCCGCCCCTGACCGCCGCCGAGCGCGAGGAGACGGTCGCCCTGCAAAAGAGCTGCAACAACCGCATCCGCGCCATGGGCCCCGTAGACCTGGACGCCGTCAACAAGTACAAAGAGGTCAAAACGCGCTACGACGCCATGGCGGCGCAGATCGCCGATATGACCGCCGCGCGCGACGACCTTGCCAAGATCATCCGCGACCTGGAAGCGGAGATGCGCTCTTCCTTTGTGGAGACGTTCAACAAGATCAACGAGAACTTCAACCGCACCTTCGTCGAACTGTTCGGCGGCGGCAGCGCCGAAGTGCTGCTGACCGACCCCGACAACGTGCTGGAGAGCGGCATCGAGATCAAGGCGGCGCCCCCCGGCAAGATCATCAAGAACCTGGTGCAGCTGTCGGGCGGCGAGCAGTCGTTCGTGGCCATCGCGCTGTTCTTTGCCATTCTGCAGGTCAATCCCACGCCGTTCTTTATCCTTGACGAGATCGAGGCGGCGCTCGACGAGGTCAACGTGGCCCGCTTTGCCGCCTATATCAAGCGCTATTCCGCCGATACGCAATTCATTCTCATCACACACCGCCGCGGCACCATGGAGGCGGCCGAACGCCTTTACGGCGTGACCATGCCGGAACACGGCATTTCCAAGGTGCTGGCGCTGGACGTGCGCGCCATTGCCGAAAAGAAAGAAGGAGAAGACTGGGATGGGATTTTTAGCGAAGTTACGTGAGGGCCTTGCCAAAACCAAAAACGCCATTTTCGGCGGCATCAATCATCTGCTCAAAAAATTCGTCCGCATCGACGAGGATCTGCTCGACGAGCTGGAAGAACTGCTCATCACCGCCGACGTCGGCGTGGAGACGACCGAGGAGATCCTCGACCGTCTGCGCGAGGAGATCCGCGAGGGGCGGCTGAAAGACCCCGAAGACATCAAATCGGCGCTGCGCGTCATCCTCTCCGACATGATCGGGCAGGGCGCGCCGCTGACGCTCTCGACGACCCCCTCGGTCATTCTGGTCATCGGCGTCAACGGGGCGGGCAAGACCACCTCGATCGGCAAAATCTCCAACCGCCTGAAAAAGAGCGGCAAAAAAGTGGTGGTCGCCGCGGCCGATACCTTCCGCGCCGCCGCCATCGATCAACTGGCCGTGTGGTGTGACCGCGCGGGCGTGGACCTCGTCAAACAGGAAGAGGGCAGCGACCCCGCCGCCGTGGTGTTCGACGCCATCCAATACACCAAAAAGAAGCAGGCCGACGTGCTGATCATCGACACGGCCGGCCGTCTGCACAACAAAAAGAACCTCATGGACGAGCTGGCCAAGATCAACCGGGTCATCTCGCGCGAACTGCCGGAAGCCGCCCGTGAGAACCTGCTGGTGCTGGACGCCACCACGGGGCAGAACGCCATCATGCAGGCCAAGGAGTTCAGCCGCGCCGCCGAGATCACGGGCCTGATCCTCAACAAACTGGACGGCACCGCCAAAGGCGGCATCGTGCTGTCCATTCGCCGCGAGTTGGGTCTGCCCGTCAAATTCGTGGGCGTCGGCGAAAAGATCGACGACATGCAGGAGTTCGACGCGGCCGAGTTCATCACCGCGCTGTTCGAGTGATATGAAGACCGTGATCGTACTGGCTTCCCGCAACCGCAAAAAGGTGGGAGAGCTGCAAACGCTGCTGCGGCAGTATCTCGGCGACACGATCGAACTGAAGTCGCTGGACGACGTCGGGCTTTTCGACGAGATCGAAGAGACGGGCGCCACGTTTGCCGAAAACGCCCGCATCAAGGCGAAAGCCGCCGCCAAAAGCGGCTATATCGGCCTCGGCGACGACTCGGGTCTTACCGTCACGGCGCTCGATATGGCGCCGGGCGTCTACTCCGCCCGCTACGCCGGGGAACACGGCAACGACGCGAAGAACAACGCGCTTTTGCTGCGGAACCTGACGGGCAAAAAGGACAGGAGCGCGGCTTTCGTGTGCGCGCTCGCGGCCGTGTGGCCGGACGGGCGCGTCGTGGAGACCGAGGGCCGCGTCGAGGGCGTCATTCTGACCGCGCCGCGCGGCGAAAACGGCTTCGGATACGACCCGCTCTTCTACTATCCGCCTTTTGGAAAGACGATGGCCGAAATGACCGCCGCCGAGAAAAACGGCGTCAGTCACCGGGGCGACGCGGTGCGGCGCTTTGCCGCCCTGTTCGACGCCGCGAGAAAGGAACGAACATGCTGAACAGCAAACAGCGGGCGACCCTGCGCGCCATGGCCGCCACGGAAGATACCATCATGCAGATCGGAAAAGGCGGCGTCGGCGCGGCGCTGGTCAAAACCGTTTCCGACGCGCTCGAGGCGCGGGAGCTCATCAAACTCCGCGTGCTGGAAAACAGCGGCATGACGGCCCGCGAAGCGGCGGAACTGTTGGCGGCGCAAACGGGCGCCGAGGTGGTGGCCGTCATCGGCGGCAAGTGCGTGCTGTACCGCGAGAGCGGCACCAAAAAGAGAATAGAACTATGATCAACGGCGAGATGCGCATCGGCGTGTACGGCGGCACGTTCGCCCCCGTGCACAGCGGCCACGTCACGGCGGCCGAGACCTTCGTGCGGCAAATGGAACTGGATCTGCTCTATATCATTCCGGCGTATATCCCGCCTCACAAGCGCCTGGACGCGGGCGACGACCCGCACCATCGCCTGGCCATGTGCGAACTGGCCTTTGCCGGCAAAGACAGGATCATCGTCAGCGATATGGAGATCGCGCGGGGCGGCACCAGTTATACGGTGGACACGCTGCGGGCGCTGGCAAGAGAAGACCGCCGCCTGTTTTTGCTGACGGGCACCGACATGATGCTGACGCTGGGGCAATGGCGCGAGGCCGAGACCATTTTCAAACTTTGCTACCCCGTTTATATGCGGCGGGAAAGCGACCCCGAAACGGAGCGCCGCATCATCGAAAAAAACCAGGAATATCAACGCCGTTTCGGCCGCATCGTGCGCCGCGTGCCCTGCGACTATCTGGATATCTCCTCTACGGAGATCCGCCGCCGCATCCACGAGGGCGAGCCCGTCACGGGCCTTGTGCCAAAGGCGGTGGAAAACTATATCAGGGAGAATAAACTGTATGTGTGATCCCGCGTTTTCAGAGGAACGACTGCACGCGCTGCGCCGCACGATGGCCTCGCGTCTGTCGGCCTATCGGCTGGCCCACTCGCTGGGCGTGGAAAAAGAAGTGACGGCGCTGGCCGCGCTCTTTTGCCCCGATAAAACGTCGCTTTTGGCGGCGGCGGCTCTTTTGCACGACCTGACCAAAGAGTACGACGAGCCGACCCAAAAAGCGCTGCTCGCCGCGGCGGGCGTGACGCTGCGCCCGGACGAACAGACGCCCGCCATCTGGCACGCCATGACGGCGCCGTACGTCATAGAGCGCGACTTTCCCGACTTTGCCGTGCCCGAGGTCTTGTCGGCGGTGCGCTGGCACACCACGGGGCACGCGGGCATGACCCTGCCCGACGCGCTGCTGTTTCTCGCCGACCTGACCGAGCCGGGCCGCACCTTTGCCGGCTGCGTGGCGCTGCGCCGCATGCTCTGGGAGCCGGATATGCAAAAAATGACCCCGTCCGACCGCCTGCTGCACCTCAAAAACGTGCTGATCGCCTGTTACGAGGATATCCAAAAGCGCCTGACGAGCGCGGGACTGCCCCTGTCGCAGGACACCGCAGAGGCCGCCGCGGATCTGAAAAAACAAGAAAAACCTTTTGAAAGGAACACGATATGAACGAAGACATGTTTGAAAACTGGGCCTCGCTGCCGTCGTTGGCAGAGGCCGATACCGCCGAGATCGCCGAGGCGGCGCGCGCCGTGCTCGACGCCAAAAAAGCGACCGACATCGCCGTCATTCCCGTGGCGGGGCAGAGCGACATCACCGATTGCCTGGTGCTGGCCACCGGCAACGCCGGCCCGCACGTCAAGGCGCTGGCCGCGGAAGTGGAATATCGTCTGGCCATGCGCGGGCTTTCCCCCCTGCATACGGACGGGTTTGCCACCCGCTCCTGGCAGGTGGTGGACTACGGCACAGTCATGGTGCACGTGTTCGACAAGCAAACGCGCGAATTCTACAATCTCGATAAACTCTACAAGGACGCCGGCGCGGTGCCGAAGACCGAGGAGACGAAATGAAATACGATTTTGCGGCCATTGAAACGAAATGGCAGAAAAAATGGGAAGAGGCGGGCATCTTTCACGCCGCCGACGTCAGCGACAAGCCCAAATTCTACGCGCTGGTCGAGTTCCCGTACCCGTCGGGCGCTGGCATGCACGTGGGGCATATCAAAGCCTATTCGGGCCTGGAAGTCATCAGCCGCAAGCGGCGCATGCAGGGCTATAACGTGCTGTTTCCCATCGGTTTTGACGCCTACGGCCTGCCTACCGAGAACTATGCCATCAAAACGGGCATCCACCCGCGGCAGGTGACCGACCGGAATATCGAAAAATTCACCGGGCAACTGAAGCGCGTCGGCTACTCCTTTGACTGGGAACGCGTGGTCGATACGACCGATGAGGACTACTACCGCTGGACGCAATGGATCTTTCTGAAAATGTTCGAGCACGGTCTCGTTTTCCGCGACACGGCGCTGGTCAACTATTGCCCTTCCTGCAAAGTGGTGCTTTCCAACGAAGATTCGCAGGGCGGCAAATGCGACGTCTGCCACAGCGACATCGTGCAGAAATCCAAAGACGTGTGGTATCTGCGCATCACCGCCTACGCCGATAAGCTGCTGGACGGGCTTGAAAAAGTCGACTATCCGCCCAACATCAAAATGCAGCAGACCAACTGGATCGGCCGCAGCACCGGCGCGTTCGTCAACTTCGGCCTTTCCGGCACGAAAGATACCTTGCGCATCTACACCACAAGGCCCGACACCCTCTTCGGCGTGACCTTTATGGTCATGGCGCCGGAGCATCCCGCCATCGACAAATACAAAGACCGCATCCGCAATATGGACGCGGTCACGGCCTACCGTGACGTCTGCGCCAAAAAAACGGAGTTCGAGCGCACCCAGATGAACAAGGACAAAACGGGCGTGCGGCTCGACGGTCTCTCTGCCGTTAACCCCGTAACGGGGCGCGAAATTCCCATCTACATCTCCGACTACGTCATGATGGGTTACGGCACCGGCGCCATCATGGCCGTGCCCGCGCACGACGAGCGTGACTACGAATTTGCCAAAAAGTTCTGCATTGACATCGTCGAGGTCATCAAGGGCGGCGATATCGACAAAGCGGCCTACACCGGCGACGGCGAAATGGTCAACTCCGGTTTTCTCAACGGCTACA
>CAMZFG010000005.1 GCA_947306035.1 uncultured Clostridia bacterium
GCTGGGCATTCGCCGCGGCGGCAACCTTTCTTCGTCGTCGATGGAGGTGCTGGCCGTTGTGGCCTACAACCAGCCCGTGACGAGGGCCTTTGTGGACGCGGTGCGCGGCGTGGACAGCAACTACGCCATGAACTCGCTGATCGACAAGGAACTGATCGCCGCCACGGGGCGCCTGGACGCGCCGGGCCGGCCCATGCTGTACGGCACGACCGACAAGTTTTTGCGCGTATTCGGGCTCTCAACGCTCGACGATCTGCCCGAAACGGAGATCCAACTGCCCGAAAACAAACCGGGCGAGCAACTCTCGATCGCGGTGGCACAGCAGAACGGCGCCTCGGAGAACGACACCGAGGACCGCGAGGAGACACCGGCAGAGAAAGGAGAGACGATTTGACATGAAATATTTGTTTACGTTCCTCGGCATTGCCGCCGCGGCGCTGATCATACTCGGCATATGGCTGTATGGCCGCCGCCGGAAAAAGAACGCCGCATCTGATCGGCATTTGCCGCAAAAGGCAGAGCAAAACGCCGTAGCGCCGCTTTTTGAAATTGAGACGTTACTGCCCGAGACCATGCCTGACGAAAACCGATTGACGCCCGTTACCGACGATAGCGTGCTTGCGCAAATCAATCACCTGGTTTTCGGTACGGCAAAAACCGCTCATTCCGTTGTGGAAACCGTTCGATCCGTCAAAGACCCTCTGTATAAAGTCGTTATACCAAAAGACGCCAAACTGGTTGACTCCAAAGCCATGCGGGGCGCAAAGCGCGCGATGTTTATGAACCCTGACGGCGGCATCGGGGGGCATGCAAATCTAGTTCCCGCCGACGCCAAAAAAGCCGTGGCGGGAAGTGCGGTGTCAAGCGCTATGAATGTGGCCTCAATGGTCGTCGGACAGTATTATATGACTGAAATCAACGCCGAACTCGGCAAGATCAGCGACAGCATCTCCCAAGTCATTGATTTTCAGGACAGCGAATACCGGGGACGCGTGCTGGCCCTGATGACGCAAACGTCGGCTATGGCATATTTTCAGGCCGAGATACTGGAAAACGACGAGCTGCGAACTGCCAAGATCGCGCAGTTGGATCGGCTGGAAGAGACCTGCGTGGAACTCTTGAATCAGGCCAATGTGACATTAACAGGTTACACGCAAAAGAACGATTTGGATTTTGCCGCCTATGAAAAAACGCTGAAAGAGGCCCAAAAGTGGTGTACCTATCAGCAATCATTGCAAAACATATTGGAGCAGATTGCCGCGCTGCGTCACACATTCTATATGGGCACCGTTTCACTTGCCTTTTGTGCCGCGCAGTTGCCTACTTATCAAAAGCAAACGGCCGAGACGCGAGAGCGCCTTGCCGCCTGGCACGGCGAAACGCTCCAACGCCTGCGCATTGACACAGAGGCCGGGCGGCGACAAAGAACGGGGGCAGATGCGTGGCTCTTTGCGATACCCGGACATTTTAAGAGCGATCTGAATTTCCGTACCGTTGATCAGAGCACCCTCGATTTGATCGCGACGCAAAGCACGGTGCAAAACGAAACACCCGAACCGGATAAGCCGGATCTGTACGCGGAAGACGTGCAACTGTTCATTAAAGAAGGAAAGGTCTATTATCTTCCCGAAGTCAACGCAAAATAACAAGCGACTGAAAAGGAGGTGAGCGCGTGCCGACGGCATGGATCGTCATTTTATGCGTGACGGCGGGCATTGCCCTGCTGCTGTTCTTTCGCGTTCACCTGACCGTGACCTGGAAAACGCGGGTGCGGGTGACGGTGCGCTATCTGTTTATACTCTTTCCCGTTTTTCCGAAAAAGGTGCGCTGGCGGCGCTACACCGCGAAACGCGCCGAAAAAGAACGGCGCAAGGCCGTGAAGCAAAAGGAAAAAGCCGCGGCGCACGCGGCCGAACATAAAAAGGAAAGCAAAGACGGCAAAGAACCGAAAAAGCCCTATACGTTCCGCGAAAACCTGCAGCTCGTGCGGGCGCTGGCGGCCGCGCTGGTGCGGCGCACCGGCAAGCATCTGCGCCTGCACGCGGCACGCGTGCATTTATACGTGGCCACGGGCGACGCCGCGACGACCGCGGTGGCCTACGGCGCCGTTTCGGCTTCGCTGGCGTATCTGGTGGCGGCGCTGGAACGCGTGATGAAAGTCCGGGCGCGGCGCGGCAACGTGCGCGTGGTGGCCGACTATCTCTCCGAGACGCCGCGCGCCGACGTCAAACTGCACTTTTCCGTTCCGCTCGGCTCGGCGCTGGCGCTCGCGATATCGCTGGCGCTGACTTACCTCAAAAAGCGGCGGGCGCAGAGAGCGGCGCGGCGCGCCGCCAAAGGGGCCGTTGTGCCCGCAAACGAAACGCCCGCGCCGGAAAAAACGCAATCTTGATCTCATCGCGGTCAGACCGCGAGAAAGGATATTCCCATGGCTGAAAACAACAAACTGGAAGAGATGATCCGCACGTCTCTTGAAAACCTGCGCTCCATGGTCGACGCCAACACCGTGGTGGGCACGCCCATCGAGACGTCGGCTGGCACCACCATCATTCCCATCTCCAAAATCTCGGTGGGTTATGCGGGCGGCGGCCTGGACTACGACGGCAAGAGCGCCACGCCCCCGAAAAACTTTGCGGGCGGCGGCGGCACGGGCCTTTCCGTGCAGCCGGTGTGCCTGATCGCGGTCAGCCCGACGGGCGAGACCGAGGTGCTGCCCATCGGCGGCAAGGGCCAGCCCGACGGCATGGAAAAGATCGCCGCCATCATGGAGAAAGTGCCCGAAGTGTTTGCCAAGATCAAAGCCACTCTCGGCAAAAAGAAAAAGAAGAAAGAGACCGAAGAGGCCGTTGAGAACGTCAGCCGCGCCGCCGCCGAGGCCGCCGAAGCCGCGGTCGAGGAGCAAAAGGCCGCGGAATGCGCCGCCGACGTTGCCAAAGAAGCCGCGGAAGAGGCGGAAAGCAAAGCGTAAGGGCGCATAGAACGGGGGCGCGCTCCATACCTTTTTGTATGGAGGTGTTGCCCTTTGCCCGCGTCTTGTTCGCGCCTGTTGGCGCTGCTTTTGCTGCCCCTGCTCGTATGCTCGCTCTGCCCGCGTCAGGCGGGTGCGTTTTCCGCGCCCGCAGCCGTGTGGCGCGAGATGACGGAACCGCTGTGCGAATGCCCCGCGCCGCCCCGGGTCCCGCTGCCCCGCCTTTCTGCCGCCGCTTACATACTGACGGCCCCCGAGGCGGGCGTGACGCTGGCCGAACAGGCGGCCGACGAGCGACGCCCCATGGCCAGCACCACCAAGATCATGACGGCGCTGGTCGTGCTGGAATGCTGTCCCCTCGACGCGGTCGTGACCGTGCCGCGGGAAGCGGTGGGCGTGGAGGGTTCTTCCATGTACCTGTTTGCCGGCGAGACGCTGACGGTAGAAACGCTGCTGTTGGGGCTTTTGCTCTCCTCCGCCAACGACGCCGCCGCGGCGCTGGCGCTCCACGTGTCTGGCAGCATGACGGCCTTTGCCGACCGCATGAACGAAAAAGCCGCCGCGCTGGGGCTTTCCGGCACCCATTTCGTCAACCCGCACGGCCTTGACGATCCCGATCACTACACCACGGCGCGCGACCTGGCCGCGCTGGCGGCCGCCGCGCTGCGAAACGAAACTTTTGCCCGCATGGTCGCCACCAAAACGTGCAATGTACCGCAGAACGGCACCGGCGTGACGCGCTATTTCCGCAACCACAACCGCCTTTTGCGCACCTACGACGGCGCGGTGGGCGTCAAGACCGGCTACACCAAAAAGAGCGGCCGGTGCCTGGTCAGCGCCGCGCGGAAGAACGGGCTTTTGCTGGTGGCGGTGACACTCAACGACCCGGCCGACTGGCAGGATCACAAGACCCTTTACGACGCGGCTTTTGCCGCCTGTAAACCGCTGCCCGCGCCGCCCCTGCCGCTCTCGCTCCCCGTCGTCGGCGGCAGGCAGGATACCGTATCGCTTTGCTGCGACGCGCCCCCCGCCCTTTTGCTGCCGCAGAACGCCGCGGTCGAATGGCGGGTCGAGACGCCGCGCTTTCTTTACGCAGACTTCAAAGCCGGCACGCCCGCGGGAGCGCTCTTTTGCACCGTGAACGGGCAGGAGATACTGCGTTTGCCTCTTACGACCGAAACGGGCGTCAAAAAGGCCAAAAAGCCCTCGCTGTTTGCCCGCATCAAAGCCGCGCTGACGCGTTAAAGGAGAACTATGGGACCCATTCGAGTACAAAAATATATCGGCGACTGCGGTTTTTGTTCCCGTCGGGCGGCGGAGGCCGCGATCGGGGAGGGCCGCGTGCTGATCGACGGCCTGCCCGCGACGCCGGGGCAAAAGATAGACCCCGAACGGCAGACCGTGACCTTTGACGGCGTGCCCGTGCGGCGCGCGGGGAGCGAGCGGCACTATCTGCTTTTGAACAAACCGCGCGGCGTGGTCACCACGCTCTCGGACGAGAAAGGCCGCCGCTCGGTGTATAACTTTGTGCGCGATCTGCCCTATCGGGTCTACCCCGTGGGGCGACTGGATATGAACTCCGACGGCCTTTTGCTGCTGACCGACGACGGCGATCTGGCCGCGTTTCTGACGCACCCCCGCCACGAGATGGACAAGCAATACCTTGTGACCGTGCGCGGCGCGGTGGAGGAAAAAACGCTCTCGCGCCTGCGGCAGCCCTTTCTGCTCGACGGCTATACCACAAGGCCCGCCGCCGTGACCGCGGAAGAGACGGGCGGGAACGAAACGGTGCTGCGCGTCGTGATCCACGAGGGGCGCAACCGCCAGATACGGCGCATGTGCCGGGCCGTGGGCCTGACCGTGCTGCGGCTGACCCGCATAGCCATCGGCGACCTGACGCTCGGCGACTTGCCCGCGGGGCGATACCGACCGCTGACGCCCGCCGAGATCGCCTATATAAAAGGAAAGGAAAAAGAGACATGATCGTGGTAAAGCCCATTGAGGACAAGGCCGAGCAGGAGCGGCTGTGCGCGCTTTGCGGCATTCCGTTTTTGCCGAATGCCCTGGCCTATCGCGCCGAGGACGACGAGACCTTTGCCGGCATGTGTCAGTTCGGCATGGACGCCGAGGGCGGACACCTCTATCACATGGCGCGCGCCCCCGAAACGAAACTGGACGACGCGCTGTTCATCATGGGGCGGGCGGCGCTCAACTTTATCGACCTGTGCGGCGTGCACAGGGCCGATTACCGCGGCCCCGCCGCCGACGCGGCGCTTCTCCTTCGCATCGGCTTCAAACAAGAGGAAAACGGCCGCTTTACCGTGGACTTGAAAGGATTTTTCGAGCACCCCTGCAAACATTGACGGTTTTTGTCGAAAACGAAACATTCAAAGCGAGGATTGGTTATTTTTACCAAATCAGTCCCCGCTTTTTCGTTTGCTTTTTTGTGTCGGAAGCACTTGCATTATTTGGTAAAATATGGTATTATAGAGGCGTACAAAAAAACCAACGGAGGAACAAACCATGGAATATCAAACGAAAATACTGATCGCGGACGAAAGCGCCGGAGAACGGCAGATTTTAAGAGAGGGCCTGAACCGGGCCGGGTGGCGCCTGATCGACGAGGCGCAGAACGGCGAGGAAGCGCTGCAAAAACTGCAGCGCACCCGGTACGACGCGGCGCTCGTGGACATGATGCTGACGCGCCTTGACGGCATCGGCGTGCTGCGGGAATGCCGCGCCAAATGCCAGCACGTGCCCGTTTTTCTCGTCATCTCTCCCGTGGCGCACCAGACCATGATCGCGGAGGCGGTGGCGGCGGGAGCCGACCTTTGCCTGATGAAGCCCTTTGACATGGGCAGTCTTGCCGAGCATCTGCGCCGGCTGCTCTCCGAGCGCGGCCGCAAACAGGCGGACAAGCAGGGCGGCCGTTCCCTGCCCGACGGCACGGATATGGAGACGCAGGTGACGCAGATCATCCATCAGATCGGCGTGCCCGCTCACATCAAGGGCTATCAATACCTGCGCACGGCCATTCTTTTGACCATCAGCGACAGCGACATCATCAACAGCGTGACCAAAGTGCTGTACCCCAGCGTGGCAAAAAAGTATCAGACCACGACCAGCCGCGTCGAGCGCGCCATCCGGCACGCGATCGAGGTGGCGTGGGACCGGGGCGACGTGGACACCCTCAACTCCTACTTCGGCTACACCATTCAGCAGGGGCGGGGCAAGCCGACCAACAGCGAATTCATCGCCATGATCGCGGACAATTTGAGACTGAAGTATAAACTGAATTGAAACGGACAATAAAAAGGGCTCTCACAGAGAGCCCTTTTTTGCGTTTATGCCGCCCCGTTGGCGGGCTTTTTCAAGATTTTGCGAATGATGAAGAAGCGGGTGCGTTTGGGCAGTATATCAAACAGGATCAAAAGCGGGTTGCGGTTGATGGCGTAGGCAAAACGCGGTTTTTTGGCGTTTGCGATGCGAAAGAGTTTTTCGGCGACCTTTTGCGGCGGGACGCGGCGCGCTTCCACTTTGTCGACGATGCGTTTGAAGCGCTTTGCGTTGCAAGCGTACAATGCGGTGTCGCGAACGAACGCGTCGAGCGCCTGCGTTGACGCGCCGATCATGCCCGTATCCACGGCGCCCGCGCGCAGAACAGATACCTGTATGCCGAGCAGTTGCAGTTCCATGCGCAGAGCGTAGGCGTATTGGTCGAGCGCCGTTTTGGTGACGCCGTAAATGCCCGTGAACGGCAGCGGATCGCGCACGGCCAGCTCGCTCGTCACCAGAATGATGCGGGCGCCCTTTTGCAGCAGCGGGAGAAACGTGCGGTTGACGAGAAACGCGCCGCCGACGTTGACGCGAAAGATGCGCTCAAAAGAGGCGGGCGGCATTTCGACCAGCGAATGAAGCATATAGACGCCCGCCAGATGCACGATGCCGCACAGCTCCGTCGTTTCGGCCGAAACGGCCGCGAATGCGGCGGCGACGCTCGCCTCGTCGGTGACGTCCGCCTGCAGCGGCACGACGTTTTCACGCGCCGGGCACGCCGTGCGATCCAGCGCATACACGCGGTAGCCGCGCCGCACGAACAGATCGACGGTCGCCTGCCCCATGCCGCCGCAGGCGCCTGTGATGAGGATCTCTTTCATTTTGTATCCCTCGCTTTATCGTGTGTTCCCTTTCATTATAACGGACGGGACGCGCGTTGTCAACGCGCCGCGGCGCGCCCCGATCTTTCTTTTGCAAAAAAGGCAAGACGGGGTTGAAAAAGCGCCGCCGCGGCGCTATAATGAAGGCAGAAAACGCAAAGGAGAAAGATATGGAACTTCCACGTGAGATCTTCAGCGGCGAATGGCACACGGGCGGGCACGTGCAAGGCATTGCCTTTGACCCCGCGGGCGGGTGCATGTTCTATTCCTTTACCACGCATCTGGTCAAGACCGACCTGTCGGGAAAACCGCTCGGCAGCGTCAAAAACCTGGTCGGGCACCTCGGGTGCATCTCGTTCGACGGGGCGCGGCGGCAGGTGGTCGGGTCGCTGGAACTCAAGCACGACGCCATAGGCCGCGGCATTGCGGCGGCAACGGGGCGCGAGGCGGCCGCCGAGGACGCCTTTTACGCCGTGGCTTTCGACGCGGACGGCATCACGCGCTTTGACATGGACGCGGAAAAAGACGGCGTGATGCGCGCGGTGTACCTGACGGACGTGGTCCGGGATTACACCGGGGTCGACCCGGTGAGCGAAAAACTGCACCGATACGGGTGCAGCGGCATCGACGGCACGGGCGTGGGCCCCACCTTCGGTGCGCCAAAGGGCTCTCCCGAAAAACTGATGATCGCCTACGGCGTTTACGGCGACGCGGAGCGCGACGACAACGATCATCAGGTCATTCTGCAATACGACCCCGCCGTGTTCGACCTGTACGGGCAGCCGCTGGATCAGCAAAACCCGCACCACAGCGGCCCAGAAGCGCCCGAGGCGCGCTATTTTCTCTACACGGGCAACACGCGCTACGGCATTCAGAATTTAGAATACGACCCCGCCTCGCGTTTGTGGCTGGCGGCGGTCTACACGGGGCAAAAACCGGCGTTCGCCAACGCGCCGCTTTACCTGATCGACGGCAAAAAAGCACCCGTTACGGGGCTTTTTCGCGGGCGAGGGCAGGAAAAAGGGCTTTTGCTGACACTCGCCGATATAAACCGCGCGCCGGCAAACGGGCGCCTTTGCGGCGGTCTCTCCTTTCCGCTCGGCGCCACGGGCATGGCGGCGACGGGCGACGGACGCATCTATTTTTCAGACGATCGGGCGGACTGGAAACAGTACGTTTTCTCGACCCGTGTACGCCTGTATCGCCCGGACGACGGCGCGCCGGACGGGTTTGTCGAAGCAGAATAAAACAAAAAGCGGAGCCGCGGCTCCGCTTTTTATATGCCCTCGGCGGGGCGGTTTTACGCTTGTTTGACGACGGGAACGGGCTGCTCGACAAAATCGGACAGGGGCGTGGCGCCGCGCAGCAGTTCGGCGGTGCGCTCGAACACTTCCGCCTGATACTTGCCGAGTTTTTTGCGTGCGCGCACGAAAGCGGCGACCTCGCGGCGGTTGGCGCCGTGCAGATCGCTGCCGAGGGCCACCACCGAGCCGTTGGACACGTGGGGCATGAAACGGCGGCCGCCGCCGAGACCGGCGAACGCGGAAGCGTTGAGCTGCGCCATGATGCCCTGCCGCAGCAACTCTTCAATGGGCTCCGTCGGGTAGCGGTCGATATGCGCCAACACGGGCACAAGGCCCCGTTCGCGCACTTCCAACACGCTCTCGATCATGGCCTGTCCGATATGCGTAAAGGGCAGTTCCAGCAGTATGACGTCGGTACCCGCCACGGTCAAGAGATCCAGTCCTTCCATTTCCGCAATGCCGGGGCAGATCAGCACCTCGGCGCCCACGCGGATGCGGGCGGCCTGCTCTTTCGGCAGGGCTTCGCACAGTTTTTTGGCGGTACGGGCGCGGCGCGTTAAAAACGCGTCGGCATTCTCGCGATGCGGGTAAAAATGCGGGGTGGCCACCACCACGTCGGTGCCGGACCCCAACTGCAGTTCGACCTGGCGGCAGGAAGTTTCCACGCTGTCCGAGCCGTGATCGGCGCGCGGCAGGATATGTGAATGAAAATCAATGACGGACAAGATGTTCTCCCTCCCTTTTATTTCATTCTAACATGCTTTTTCCCGTTTGTCAACGCTTTTATTATGTAAATTCAACAAAGAAACCGTCGAATGTCGGCATAACGGCGCGCCCCCTGTCAAAGCGGGGCGCATCGCGCGAAAAAAAGCGGCGCCGCAGGGCAGCGGCGCCGACAAAACGGCGTTTTTCGACACCGTTCTGGGGTTTTTGCAAAATCAAGCGTTCGTCGGCGGCACATCGTCCGCGGCGGGATCTTCGACGGGGGCGGCCTCTTGCGGCGTTTGCGGTCCAGCCGCGGCAAGCGGCACGTCGGCATACGTCCGGCGGAAGCGGCGCCACAGCGGGAAGGCGACGAAGCACACGACGGCGCCGAGCGCGCCGGTGGCGATCCAGATGACGGTGGTCACGTTCCAGCCGTAGTTCTCCGCCGTGACGGCAAACCCGTAGGCGGAAATGGCGGCGCCGATATAGGAGAACGCGTCGAAAAGGCCGGTAAACAAGGAGACGTGTCCGCTCTTGACAAGTCGGCGCGGCGCCAGCGCCAACAGCATGAGGTTGACGCCGTGCATGCAGGACTCGATGAGCGCCAGGCACGCCAGCGACAGCGCCATGACGGGCGTCAGAATGCCGAGCAGCCACAGCACGAACGCCGCGGCGGCGGACACGGCGAACAGCGCGGCGGAACACAGCACCTCGTCGTGGAACAATTTGCTGTTGAGAATATTATACAGGGCAAAACTCATCACGTCGAACACGGCCAGCGCCGAAGTGGCGAAAATGGCCTTTTCCTCGGTGATCCGGAACACCTCGTAAAGATAGTAAGGCGTCCAGGTCGCCATGGCGTCGCGCAGGATGCCCTGCAGCAGAATGGCCGCAATGATCAGCACGATGGGGATCCAGGCAAGTTTGGGCAAAGGCAGACGCGCGGCCGGTGCCCGCGCGGCCGTTCCCTGTTCTTCGGCCACCTCGCCGTCCGGCAGGGAGAAGCGTTTGACGAGCAGCGCGAACAGCAGGCACACGGCAAAACCGAAAATGCCGATGGACAGCGTGACGGCACGCCAGTGCATGAAGAGGAGCAGCGCGGGACAGAGCAGATAGAGCGCCACCTTGGAAGAAGCGGAAGCGAACATGACGCGGATCATGCCGTAGCTGTACTGCTCTTCGGTGAAGTTGATGGAATACAGCCGCACCAGCGGCGCCCACAGCATGGAGTTGGCAAAACCGTTGATCGCCCAGACGACCGCCATGGCGGGAATGGAAGTGCAGAAATACATGACGACGTTGCAGACCGACGCGATGCCGATGCCGCAGATCAGCATGTGGCGGGGCGCGATCTTATCGCCGATGGCGCCGCTGATGAGCTGACCGCCGCCGTAGCAGATGGTCAGCGCCGTGACGACCACGGCCAGCGCCGTTTTGGGCTGCCCCATATCGTTGCAGATCTTGACCAGCATGGCGGCAAAGTTGCCGCGCAGGATATAACTGGAAAAGTAGAGCAGCGCGCTCAGCCAGGTCAGACCGCGCACACGGCCCGGCATTTTCGATTTCATAACAGTCCCCCGCTTTCATGTGATCGCAACACCGTCATTTTAGCACCGCCGCGGCGCAAAGTCAACAGACTTTGAAGAAATCGGCACTATAAACGAAAAAGCCCGGTGAAAACCGGGCTTTTTCATCAGTCTTTGATCTCGACGTTGACCTTTTTGCCGGATGCGCCGCCGGCGGCTTTCATCACGGAGCGAATGGCTTTGGCGATGCGCCCGTGACGACCGATGACCATGCCCATATCGTCGGCATGGACCGAAAGGGTCAGCGTGATCTCATCCTCGTCTTCCTCTGCGACTACCACCACGTCGTCGGGATGATCCACGATGGCGGCGGCGATATCCGTGAGGATCTGTTTGAGATTTTGCATAACGCCCTCCGGCATCAGCCGATGACGCCGGCTTTGGTCAGCAGAGCCTTGGTAGTGGGCGTGGGCTGCGCGCCGTTGGCCAGCCATTTTTTAGCGGCTTCGGCATCGACTTTCAGCTCTTTGGAAGAGGGGTCGTAGTGACCGATCTCCTCGATGAAGCGACCGTCGCGGGGAGACCGTTGATCGGCCACCACGATGCGGTAGCAGGGAGCGTGCGTTTTGCCCGTGCGGGTAAGTCTGATTTTGACCATGGTTGTTTTCTCCTTTTTATATGTGTTTTTTATTAAAATCCCGTATCAGTACGGAAGTTTCATCTTGCCGAACATGCCCCGCTTGGCGCCGGGCGCGGCCAGTTGTTTCATCATTTTTTTGGTGTTTTCAAACTGCTTTAATAGTTTGTTGACGTCCTCGACGGCGGTGCCGCTGCCCTTTGCGATGCGCACTTTACGGGAGGCGTTGATGATCTCCGGCTTTTCCCTTTCCTTTTTGGTCATGGAACGGATGATGGCCTCGGTGCGGGCGATCTGCCCCTCGTCGATCTTGGCGTCTTTAAGGGCGCTCTTGTTGACGCCGGGGATCATGCCCATGATGCTCTCGAGGTTGCCCATTTTTTTGAGTTGAGCGAACTGGTCGAGGTAGTCGTCAAGGGTGAAGGTGGCTTCGCGGATCTTTTTTTCGAGTTCCGCGGCCTGCTTGGCGTCGTAGGCCTGCTCCGCCTTTTCGATGAGCGACAGCACGTCGCCCATGCCGAGAATGCGGCTGGCCATGCGGTCGGGATAGAACGGCTCGATGGCGTCGAGTTTTTCGCCCGTGCCGATGAACTTGATGGGTTTGCCCGTGACGTGCCGCACGGACAGCGCCGCGCCGCCGCGGGTATCGCCGTCGAGCTTGGTCAGAATGACGCCCGTCACGTCGAGCTGCTCGTTGAAGTGTTCCGCCACCGTCACGGCGTCCTGGCCGATCATGGCGTCCACCGTCAGAAGGATCTCGGTCGGGTCGACGGCTTTTTTGATATCCTGCAGTTCGCCCATCAGCGTCTCGTCGATGTGCAGCCGGCCGGCGGTGTCGATGAACACCATGTCAAAGCCCTGCTTTTCGGCGTATTTGACGCCCTCTTTGGCGATCTTGACCGGTTTTTCCTTATCGCCCATGGTGAACACGGGAACGCCCAGTTTTTCGCCCACGATCTCGAGCTGTTTGATGGCGGCGGGACGGTAGACGTCGCACGCCACCAAAAGCGGGTTTTTGCCCTGCTTTTTATAAAGCCCGGCCAGCTTGCCCGCATGGGTGGTCTTGCCGGCGCCCTGCAGACCCACCATCATCACAACGGTGGGGGGCTTGGGCGCGATGGTCAGTTTGGCCTGCGTGGAGCCCATCAGTTTGATGAGTTCCTCGTTGACGATCTTGACGATCTGCTGCGCGGGCAAAAGGGATTCCAGCACCTCGGCGCCCACGGCGCGCTCCGACACCATATTGATAAAGTCGCGCACGACCTTGAAGTTGACGTCGGCCTCGAGCAGCGCCAGTTTGATCTCGCGCATGCCGGATTTGACGTCGGCCGGGGTCAGTTTGCCTTTGTTGCGAAAGAACTTGAAGGCGTTATTCAGTTTTTCGGTCAGGTTCTGGAACATCAGACGCCTCCTTCGTTTTCCTGCGGCAGGCCCGCCGCCGTCAGCAGCGCCAGCGCCGCCGCGTGCAGGTCTTGATCGTTTTCGGTCATGG
This sequence comes from uncultured Clostridia bacterium, assembly GCA_947306035.1. Taxonomy (GTDB): domain Bacteria; phylum Bacillota; class Clostridia; order Oscillospirales; family CAG-272; genus Firm-07. Next base: position 12,790 of record CAMZFG010000005.1, read on the forward strand.
CGAGCAGTTTTTCGCCCGCCTGCCCGACGGCGCGGGCCCTGGCGGCCAGATGCAGCCGCTCCTCGAAAAAGAACAGCTCCTCTTCCGCCTTTTTGACGGCGTCGCGCACGCCCTGGCGGGAGATGCCCACCTCCGCCGCGATCTCGCCGAGGGAAAGATCTTGATTGTAGTACAGGTCGAGCAGTTCTCTGTGGCGGTCGGTGAGAACGGCGGCGTAACTGTCAAGCAGTTCGGCCACGGCCAGATTTTTTTCGAACATGATCTCACCCGCCGTTTCCGTGTAAAGTAAAATCCTTTACGCATTATAACATGCCAAAAGAGCCCTGTCAAGGGGTTTTGCAAAAATAGTTTGTACCGATCTTGCCGGGGAAATTGTAAATTTTTCGGTGACAAATGGGTTTTTACTCTTGACAGATAATAAATAGTATGCTATAATGCCCCATTGATACGGAGCGCCGCAAACCGCGCGCCGTCTCCTTACCGCATGCAAATATCGAGGCGTGCGGTCTTAACGTCCATAGGGAGGTGTAAAAACATGGAAAAGGTTATCAATGCTTACGAGACCCTGTTCATCGCGGATGTGACAGCGGGCGAGGAAGCCGCCAAGGCCACCGTGCAGAAATTCACGGACATCATTGCGAACAACGCAGAGATCGTTGACGTGGCCGACTGGGGCAGACGCCGCCTGGCTTATCTCATCAACGACAAACCCGAAGGGTACTACACGGTCGTCACGTTCAAAGCGGAGCCCTCGTTCCCCACGGAACTGGAGCGTCTGTTCAACATCGACGAAACCGTGATGCGCTCTCTGGTCATCAAACTGGATTACGAGCCCGTGGCCAAGCCCGTGCCCGCGCCGGAAGAAGTGACCGAGACGGCTGAAGAGCCCGCCGAAGAAGCCAAAGCGGAAGAACCCGCCGAAGCTCCTGCCGAAGGGCCCGCTGCCGAGCAAACCGCCGAAGAGCCCGAAGCGGAACAACCCGCCGAAGCCGAAGCGGAAAAACCTGCCGAAGAAAACGCGGCAGAATAACGAAAACAGAGGAGGTCATGTGGTATGTCCAGTCTGAATCTTAACAAGGTCATTCTGTGCGGTCGTCTGACTGCCGATCCCGAACTCAAGCAAACGCAGAGCGGCGTTGCCGTGGTCACGTTTACGCTGGCCGTCAACCGCAGATTCCAATCCCGCTCGGGCGATGCCGCGCAAGCGCAGCAGGCCGATTTTATCAGCGTGGTCGCTTGGCGTCAAACGGCGGAATTCATCTCCAAATACTTCAAAAAAGGGTCCGCTCTTTGCGTGACCGGCTCGATCCAGACCCGTAACTGGCAGGATCAGCAGGGTCAAAAGCGCTACTCGACCGAGGTCGTCGTTGACGAGGCCTCGTTCGTCGACAGCCGCGGCGAAGGCGGCCCGCAGGAAAACACCCCGGCTTACGCCACGCCCGCCGCGGCCCCCGCGCCCAACTTTGAAGAGTTGAAGGCGGACGACGATCTGCCCTTCTGACAGATCACATCTTTATAGGAGGAAACTGCTGTTATGGATAGAACCGAAACCCCTGCGGTGCGCCCGGCGCGCCCCATGAACCGCAAAAGAAAAAAGGTTTGCATTTTCTGCGCGGACAAAGTGGCGTTCATCGACTATAAGGATACCGCTAAACTGCGTAAGTTCATCAGCGAGCGCGGCAAAATCTTGCCCCGCCGCGTTTCCAGCACCTGCGCCAAGCACCAGCGTGAACTGAACACCGC
>CAMZFG010000006.1 GCA_947306035.1 uncultured Clostridia bacterium
ATGGGCAGCACCTTCGCGTTGGTATAGATGACGAAGTTCGAGGCGCGCGACTCGGCCAGTTCCGTGTCGGCGTTCTTCAGCACGACCGAGACCGTGACGCGGTAGTTGCCATAGGTCTGTCCCGCCGCTTCCAGCGCCGCCCCCGTTTTGACAGTCAGGGTGATGACGGGCAGCGTGATCTCCGCGCCGCCGCCGATAAAGCCGGGCGCGGTCTTTGCGACCGTGACGGTATAGGCGGTGTTATCGTCGTCGCTCTCGTCCAGCGGCGTATCGGCGCCCACGAGGGCAGCCGACTGACCGGCTATGCTGACGCCGGTGATATACTGATTGACGTTCGCGAGATCCGCGCTGTAGGAGCCGTCGCTCTGCTTGACGGCCAGCGTCACCGTGACCACGGCGCTGTCATACGTTTCGACGTGCGTGGCGATCGGTGTGACGTCCAGCACCGCCAGCAGGTCAAAGGAGGCCGCGTTGGGGTTGCCGTCCGTGTCGAGCGGATTGATGCCGAGCGGCGTCACGTCGCCCAGGCGGTCGCCGAGCGGGTTGAGGTCCAGCGTGGCGATCTCCGGCTGCGCTTCGGAGTGGTAGGAATTGCCGCCGGTATCCGTTTGCTCGATGGTGTTCTTGCTGTAGGAGACGGTGCTCTGCGAGAACGCGATGTTCGACGCGGCCGAAACGGTCACGCCGTTGTCGCGGTTGGCTCCCGTCGTGCCGCGGCCGGGGAATTGAGCGGGTATGGCGCCGGCCGTGTAGGTCAGCGTGACGGTGGAGACGATGGTAAAGGAATCGCTGGCGGCAAAGTAGCCGCTGAGGTCGGCGGTGATAAACTCGCCCCTGTTCTGCGAAATGTGCCAGTCGCCCTCGTCGTCATCCTCGTTGTCATAAGTCTTTTCGTCCGTGCGCGGCGAGCCCGCCGCGGTGTAGCGGACGGTATAGGTGCGCGTGGTGCAGGTCGGCTCGCCGACGATCACTTTGGTAATGGCGTCGTTCTCACGCCGTGAAAGAAAGAGCAGAAAACTCTGATAGACGTGCGCCGAACTGATCTGAAGCTGCATTTCGGCGCGCAGATCTTCACTCAGGTCGTCGGAGAGGGCCAGATCGACCGACATTTCGACCGTCAGGGTCGTGTTGTCGTCGGTCATGACCTCGGTCCCGTCGCCCGAGCGGCTGACGACCGACGTGCCCGCGGACCAGTCGTGCGCAAAGATCTGCCCCATGATCAGGTGGACGACCGTGTGCGGCTCGGTGTCGATGATGCGCGCGGGAACGGCGCCGTCGGAAAAGGATTCGGGCGTGGTGACGAGGTAGTAGTGGAATTTATCGTAGGCGCCCGACGTCTGCGTGAATACGGAGAGGTAGTAACTTTCCGCGGCCACGGCCGTGACCGTGATCTGATACTTGGTCGCCGAAACGTCTGCGCCCGTGCCTGTGGACAGGCGATAATAACGGAGGTCGCCGCCGTCGGGAACGGAAACGATCAGGTTGGGGTCGTTTGCCTCACAGCGCACGAAATTGCCCGCGTCGGCGGTGACGGTGAAGGTCATCAACCGGCTGAGCATGACCGGCTCGAACGCGGCGCCGCTGAAGGCGAGTGCGTTGCCGTTTTTGGTCATAACGGCGCGGAAAACGCTGAGATCCACCGTGCGGGTCAAGGGATCTACCGCCTCGGAGAAGAGCGCGTAGTACGGCGTGTTGGTCTGGCGGTCGATCAGCACCAGAACGGTGTCGTCGTTAAAGTCGTCCACGCTCTCGTTGGATTTGATGAACAGAAGCGCTTTGGCATAGTTGCCGTCCGCTTTTTCGCCGCTCCGGATCGCCGTGGTCCATTCGGCGGGCGTTCTCGAATAGGTGTACTGAAAATAGATCGTGACGGGCGTGCCCGCGTTTTCGATCAGTTGCTGACCGTAAATGCCGGTGTAACTGCCGGCGAAGTAAGAAGTGCCGTTGAGCGCCGCGATATCGAACTGATAGGAAAGCACTTTTTTGACGAACACGGGCACGTACAGGTGGTAGACCACGTTCCCGGAATCCGAGGGATCGAAGAAGCGCAGGTCGATCAGCGAGTATTGCGTACGGCCGCTGTCGTAGGCGGCGTTCAGCATGTAAAAGCCGTCGGTGGTGTCCCATTTCAGGCTGGCGCCGGAAGAACGCACGGTAAACGTGGTGTTGTCGGCCGAGGTCACGTTGTAAATGACTATCTCATAAATACCGTTGTCCGCGGCTTTGAAATCGTACCGGGTGTTGGTGAGCAGGCGCAGATAAGAAGAGATCATGGCGTGCGAGACCGCGGGGTCGGTGCTCTCCAGCACCAGCACGGGAAAGTCGGTGCCCGCCCACTCGGCCGCCTCGCTCCCGAACAGCGCCAGTTGGGCACGGTAAGGGTCGAACGCGGCCAGATCGGCGGCGGAGTAGATATACTTGCCGCCGTTGTCCGCAAGGATGCTCTGAATGGGCAAACTCGCCACGTCGGCGGCCACGCCGTCGCCGGTCAGGGTAACGCCGCCCGCCGTAACGGTATTGCCCACCGTGGCGTAGGGGTTGGCCTCGTCTACGTTGGTATAGCCGTCGCCCACGTCGGTGAAAGTTTGGTTGGCCTTGTCGGCCGCGTAGTTGGCAAACACGACGTAACCGCCGCCGTTGTTCTCGGTGGCGCCCAGCGTTTTGCCCTCGGCCGCGACGTTGACGCTGACGCCCACAAAGCGGAGGGCGGTCGTCATGTTCGGCACGTTGTTGCCGACAAAGGTGCCGAAGTTGGTCGTGCCGGCGCCCGTGAGGGTGGCGTTGATCATGATGTTATAGCCGTAAACGTCGACGGCTTTGGTCTCGTGACCGTGCACCGTGCCGAAAAAGCCGCCCACGCCGCGCGCGTCATTCACGCCCGCGCCGGTGTAATTCGCCGCGAGGGTGCAGGCGTCGACCTCGATATCGTGAAAGCCGATGGACCTGCCCTTGCAGTTGTTGTCATAATCGTGGGTGTTGAGCAGGCCGAAAAAGCCGCCTGCCGCACCGTTGGTGCCGAGAGAGGTCAGTTGATAATTCCGAATGATAATATCGGAAAAACCGATGTCCGTGGTGTTCTTGGACATGATGTTGCCGACCGCGCCGCCCACGTACTGCGAGGCCGTGATGCCCGCGTTGTTTTCCGCGTCGATGTAGCCGTCGATCAGCACACCGCTGATGTCAAAGCGTATCGCGGCTCTCGGAATGACCATGTGGCCGACGATGCCGCCGGCAAACGCGGCGTTGGCGCCGCCGATGCTCACGTGCAGTATCTCGACGTCGCCGACCTGCATCGAAAGGCCTCTGATCTTGCCGATCAGGCCGCCCGCCGAGGCGTTTGCCTCGCTGACGGTGAAAGAATACGTGCCGCCTTCGACCCGCACGTACTGAATGATCATGCCGTAGCGGGCCGACGCGGGATAGCCGATGTCACAGCAGCCGATCAGACTGCCCGCGGCGTGCGAGATACGCTCTTTGGAGGAGTCCGAGGTCGGGCCCTTGACCGTGACGACCGCGTTTGTCAGCACGGCGGGATGTTCGGCGTCAACGCCCTGTATGACGATGTTGTCGATGGACGTCGACGTCGACGAGGGCAAACTGAGGTAGCCGCAATAGCAGCCCGCGGCCTGGCCGGCCGTAATGACGGCGCCGCTCGCGTCGCAGCCGGTAAAGGTATGCGACCGCGTACTGCTCTGCTTGTCAAAGAGCAGACCGACGATGCCGCCCGCGAATTTCGGGCCCTCGACCGTCAGGCCGGTCGACGTGACGTTCGTCGCATACAGCGGCCTTTGCGTGCTGTCGGCGATGTAGATCACGCCCGCCAGGCCGCCCACGTTCAGCACGTAATCCGCCGACATGTTGTTCCACAGGTACGACTGCGGGTTGCCGTTTGCAATGTTCAGCACGTCGTAATAGATGCTGCCGGTCAGCGTAAGATCTTTCACGACGTTGCTGCCGCTGCCGTTGCCGGTGAAGAACAGCCGGTTGAAAAGACCGAAGCCCGCGTTGCTGTACATTCTGACGTTGCTCTCGCCGAGCAGGGTATTCGCGCTGGAAACGGCGTGATAAGCGTCGGTGGTATAGTCGACGTAGCGCATGGCCAGCGTGACGGTGTGATCGCCGCCGTCGATGGCGCCGACGCGCAGACGCACGTAGTTGTTGTCGTAGTAAATGCTGCCGATACCGCGGAAAGACGCCGGCACCGCGATGTCGCCCGTCAGGGTCAGCACGTTGTTCGACCGCGTCGCCAGCGCGCGCGCGAAATACACGTTGCCGACTTTATTGGTGTAGGCGCGGATGACGTACGGTATTTTGTTCAGGGCATCCGAATGCGCGTCAAGGGCCGCGGCGGTATAATCGCCGCCCGAAGCGGCGCCTACGGTCGCGTAGTAAGAGCCGCCGCGTGCGGCCGTGTAGGGGCGGTAGCCCTGCCACAGGCCCATGTCGGTGTTATAGTAATTCTGCTCGGTCGAGGCGTTGTAGGTGGCCGCCGTCGCGCCGCTGTTGACGATGGCGCCGAGCACGAACAGCGCCTGCCCGTTCGGGACTTTGACGGTGAAGACGCTCGATTTGTTCGTCACGTTCAGACTGGTGTCGGCATCAGCGGCCAGCGCCCGAGAAAGGTCTGAAACGGTGTAGTTTTTGTTGCCGTTGACGATCTTGGCCGAAGAGACGTTGTAGGTATCCGCCGTTTCGTTGAAAGCGTAGCCCGCAAGGACGCGCCCGATGATGGGGTTGACGTAGAGATAGCCCGCGTTGCCGACTTTGTCGCATTGCGCCGCCGTCAGACCGGGATAGGTGCCCGTCATGTTGCGGAAGATCAGACCGCCGTTGACGATGACGCCCACGTAGCCGCCGACGGGGTTCAGGCGGTTGTTATTGTTGTTTGAGGACCAGGCGAACGTGACGTTGAAGGCGTCGCCCGCCGCCGTGGAGGCAAACGTGACCTGCACGCTGTCGATAAAGGTGTCGCCGCCCATGATCTCGCCGATCACGGCGCCCCAGGCCTCGATGCCGGCGTCCTCCTGATAGGAATAGGTGGCGTTCGCCGCCGGCGTGGTCAGCGTGACGACGTGCGAGCCGGCGTTATCGACGGCCACTTTGACGGTCAGATCCTTGACGACGCAGCCGTTGGAGGCCCAGATAAGGGGCTTGTCGGACTTGTTGACGACGGTAGCGGTGCCGGTGCCGATCAGCACGCCGCGAAAGGCGTATTCGGGGTGCGTGGCGTCGGTCGCGCCGAGCGGGACGAAGTCTTTGCTGAGTTCAATGTCGTTTTCGGCGTTGCCCACCACGTAGTAGGCGCCCGCCAGATAGCAGCGCACCACGTCTTTGGAGTAGCCCGTCTCGTCGCTGTCGTTGACGACGAACAGGTTGGCGTTCGTCGATTTCGGGTGATAGGTGGCCATGGCATAGCCCGCCGTCGTATAGTCAAAGGCGCACACGACCGCCTCGCTTACGATCTTTGTCAGATCGCCGGGCAGGGGAATGCTCACCTCACTGCCCACGTCCTCGCCGCTGATGATCCGGGCGATGATCTCCAGTTGACTGCCGCTTGTGATCAGGTAGGGCTTGTCATATTTGCCGTAACCGGTGATGCTGCCGCTGTACGAAATGTTGATCGAGAGTTCGTGTTTGTAGTTGGCCAGATCGCACGCCACGTACACGTAGGGCAGAAAGTTCGTCGAAAAATCGTATGCGTCGGTCGTGCATTGATACTCGTTCGGGTTGACGTAGTATTCCTCGGAGGAGTGGTATTTCTTTTGCTTGTCGGCGTTCTCGACGGAGGCGGTGATCTCCTTACCGTAGGTGACCCGGTGAGTGGCGGTCGCGGTGGGCCAGTCCTCGCTGATGGCAAAGTTGTAACTGCCCCTCGACTGACCGGTGTAGATCAGACTGTTCAAAAGAGTGGCGCGCCGAAAGATGGATCTGGCCGTGCCGTAGGCGCCGGAAAGATCGACGGTCGTGTCGACCGTGCCGTCGAATACCAGTCCCGTAAAGGTCAGCGTGATAGCGGTGGCCGTGACGCCGCCGTTGGTGCCGCCCACGTCGCCGATCAGACTGGAAGCGGCGTATTTACCGGCGCTGACGAGCGCGGTGTAGGCGGTGGTCGATTGAGCGGCGCCGGCGATGGTCAGTTTGGTGTTCTTGCCGATCTTGTTGATGAGCAGCGGCGCGTAAAAATCAGCGCCGGTCAGGTCAGCGCCCGTGTTCGTGGTGATCCTGACGCCGTCAAAAAACAGGTCGGCGGCGGTGAACAGAGTGGGCGTGACGTTGTCGGTCCCGCCCAGCGTGCCCGCGACGAGAAAACCGCAGAACGAGGCGCCGAGATCCGGCACGTTGCCCGCCATGGTAAGGCCGGAAGTGCCTTGCGTGACGGTGATGTCGGCGGTGACGTTGCGGAACACCGCGGTATGCATCAGATAATGCTGATTGGTCGCCGCGCGGGTGGTGCGCGTCGTGGCCGCGTCGTCGGTGTTGTGAACGCGCCCTTCCATGGTGATATTGTCCAGCGTCAGCGTCGCGTCGGTAAAGGTAACGCTTCTCGTCAGATCCACGGGGTAGTAGGAAAGCCCCGTCATATCGAGATCGCCGGAGAACGTGTAGCCGGCGGGAACAAACCACGCCGCGAGCGAGGTGTGGGCGTATTGCCGCACCGAAAAGACAAGAAAGTTCTGATTGGCCGTTGCCGTATGGGCGCGTGCATATTTGATATTGTAATAGTAACGGGCGGTCGGGTTGATGCTGTCGTTGGCCGTGCCGTAGGCGGTCTTGTTGCGATAGGTGTCGTTGCCGTCGGCTATGGTGTTGCCGTCGGTGGCGATCGAAATGATCGAATGTCCGTTGCCCCGGATATCGCCGGCGTTATAGCGGCTGTCCGCCACGATCTCGTCGAAGACGGTGAAGGTGCCCGTCGAGCCGGTAAAGGTGAGGGAATCGATCTTATAGTTGTCGCCGGTATTGTCAATGTCCAGGTACAGCGCGTTCGCCTTGCCGGATTCGCTGTTGTAGGTCTTGTTGGCGACGAAGCCGAACGTAGATCCCGTTGCCGTCACCTTGAAATTCACGGTGCCGAGTTCAATGGAGCGGATATCCAGGCGGCCGGTGACCGAGCGGATCAGACCGCCGAAATTGGCGGTGCCCGTGGCGGTCAGAGAAGCGTTTGCTATGTCAAGGCCGCTGACGGTCGCGTCCACGGCGTACCACTCCGCGCCGAGAATGGAGCCGAAACGGTTTTCAACGGCGGTGCCCGTGGCGGTCATATCGACGGTCACGTCCGTCAGCGACACCGTGCGGGCGTCTTTGGCATAGGCCGCGTTCGCTATGCTGGCGATGGCGCTGCCGAAGAAGGATTCGCGCTTGGTGTTGAGCGTTTTGGTATAGTCAAGGCCGATGGTGACGTTCGTCATGCTGACGTTCTGCGTGCCCGACGCCGCCTCCACGCGGCCGATCACGCCGCCCACGAAGGTCGTTTTGGCGCCTCTCGTCACCGCTGCGGGGGTAAGATCTTTGAAGATGGGCCTGAAAGTCGTGCTGCCGGCGTCCTTGTTCACGGTCACGTTCAGAGAAGCGCCGGCCGCGCAGCCCACGGCACCTCCTATATAGGCGGTGTAAGCGGCGCCGACCCAGTAGTTGAAAGTCAGATCGGTCACGGTGACGTCCGTCAGGGTCAGACTGCCCGTGGCATAGGCGGCGATGCCGCCGACGTTGACCAGATCCACGTCCTGAATGATGTTGAAAACGCCGTCGATCGTGAGATCCCGGATCGTCGCGCCGTCCGTTTTTGCGAACAGACCGTTGTAGAGATGACGGCGGATAAAGCCGAGACGCGTCGAGTCGGCCAGCACCGATCCGCCGGAGTCCTTGCCGTAGACCTCGCCCGTCGCCATGGTCAGCGTGTGACCGCCGCCGTTCAGCGTGCCGGAAAAGGCGGCGTTGACGCCGTCGTCGCGCGTAAAGCCGAGAATGCCCGTTCCCGTCAGGTCGACGTCCGCTTCCAGCGAAAGCGAACTCTGCAGCAGGGTCGCGCTCTGGTTGGCGGAGGCGAACCGCAGGGCGCCCGATCCGTTGGCGGCGGTGCCGAGCTGTATGTTCAGTGCCGTTCTGACAAAGTGCGTCACGTTCTCCATGGCGGTGACCGCCGCTTTGACCGTTACGGTGTGCGCGGACGTATCGACGGTGAACAGGCCGACGTCACCCGCGCCTTCCTCTTTGAGATCGGCGCCGTCCAGACGCAGTACCTCGCCCCAGGCGTGCACGTCGTCAATGGTGGCGGTCGTGTTGCGCTTGAGCGTCCAGTTCGCGTCCTCGCCCGTGCCGAGCGCGTAAACCAGCGCGCGCCCGCGATCTCTCGCGATGGTGGCGGAAGTCCAGTTGTTGGTGTCGCTCCACTGCACGTAGCCGGAAAGATCGGTCACGCCCGCCAGGCGCAGCACGCCCTGCGGCAGATGGCAGACAAGGCCCGCGTTGAAGCGCCCCGTGATCGTGACCGTGCCAAAGACGTCGATAAAGGACCCGCCGCTGCCCGCGCTGCCGATCAGACCCGCGTCGGGGCAGTAGCCGTTGGTGCCGGTGGAAGTGCAGGTCAGGTCGTGAACGGAAACGTAGGCGGCCCGGCTCGAGATCATACCGATCAGACCCGCGGCGTAAGGGCCGGCCTTGTTGTTGGCCGCGGAGGCGGTCGCGTTGTCGATATCGACGGTGGAAGCGGTCACGGCCGTCGTGACGTTCGTGATCTCCAGCGTTCTCGTCAGCGCGTCCGTCTGATACAGACCGCAAATGCCGCCGCGCGCCGTGCCGTCGGAGAGCGTGACGGTGATCGTCTCACCGTTGCCGTTGAACGTGAAAGAAGCGCCGGTGTTTTCCAGTTTGCCGAAAACGCCGCCCGCGTGGCCGTCGGCCGACACGGTCAGACTGCCGAGGGCAAACGTGTTTTGCAGGGTAAAAACGACGGGCGTCGCCGCGTTTTTGTAGTAGCCGAAAAGGCCGCCCGCGCCCGCGGTGCCCGCGACGGTGCCGAAAACGGCGTAATCGACGCCGTCGCCCGACCACGCGAGGTTCACGCGGTCGGCGTAACCGATGAGACCGCCGGCGTATTTGTCGGCGCCCGTGGTCGAAACGGCGTTCACGCGCGTGTTGTCGGCGGAGGCGAGCCGCAGCGTCGCGCCGTTGCCCGCTTCGCCGACAAGGCCGCCCGCGTGGCCGCCCGTCGAGAAGACGGAGAGCGCGTCGCCCGTGCCCGCGGTGGTCACGTTCAGGGTCGCGCCCGCGTTCAACGTGCCGCATATGAACCCCACGTTGCCGCTGCCGGAAACGGGCACGTTCGCGTTGTCGGTAAAGTTGACGGTCACGGTGCAGTCGGCGGCAACGTCGCCGAAAACGCCGCCGAACGCCGTGTCGGTCGATTGATCCGTCATGATCACGGTCCAGTCCGCGTCGCCCGTTCCGGCTACCACGTGGTCGGCAAACAGCGCGCCGCCGGGGCCTTCCGCGTCACGGACGCGCTTGATCTTGATGACGCCCGCGCCCGACACGGTCATATCCGTGGTGACGTAGTTGAAAAGGGGTCGGTTATACAGATCAAAGGTGTCGACGCCGCCGGTCGGAACGACCAGCGTGCCCGCAAACGGCTTGTCAGCCGTGCCGAGGCCCGTGAAACCCGCGTTGGTGATCGCGCTGCCCGAACTGATCGAGAACTGGATGGTGTCCCGCGGATTGCGATCGCCCGCGTTGTAGGCCGTGATGTAATCGTTGAACATGCGGGCCGACGAAATGGTATAAGTGTCCGCGTCGGCCGCGTCGGCGCCGGGATCGAGTCGGCCGATCGCAAAGAAAAAAGCGCACGCCAAAAGAAGCGTCAGGATCAACCTGAACGCCGTATGGGTCATGGCGCTTTCGCGAGATTTCATAAAGTCCTCCATGTTGCGCCCCGGCGGGGCAAGATCACATTGTCAAGTATGAACGGGATCAGGTAAAATGATAGCCGACCACGGTCGTCAGTGCCGCTTCGCCTGTCGCCAGCGCCGCGTTCATATCCGTTTCCCATGTTTCGGCGGTGACGTTTTTTCTGTAGAATTGCAGATCGAAACGGCTGGCGTCGTCGGAATCCACGTCGATCGTCACGGTGCTGACCGTGCCCGCGACCGCATAACTGTAGTGCAGTGAAGCGATCGACTGCAGCATGCGGATCGACTCGTCGCTGAGCGTGACTTTGGCGTTGTTCCACTTCAGAATAAAGGTGCCGCTGCCCACGCCCTCGATGGCGTAGTTATAGCCGTCGTAGGCAGAGGGGGCGTTGGCGGTGGAGTCGGTGAAGGAGCCGGTCCACGAGTTGGTGGCGCCGGTCGCGCGCAGGCCGGTGGCAAAAATGCCGCGCAGCGTGGGCAGCGTGTTCGGCGTGGGCGTCACCTCGACTTCCAGATAGAGGTTCGGCGGGGTCATCGAGGCAAAATGGGTGCTGAACCGGATCGTAAAAGTATCGGAGTGGGCGCTGCCGCCGGCCAGCGAACCGGAGAACGCCGACGTACTGACCGTGGTGTTGCCGAGCGTGACCGTCGTGTCGCCGTCGGAGATCGTCACGGTGCAGGCGGTCAGCCCCGCGCCGCTGATATAAGAGGCGTCCGCCGGCACGTAGTTCGAGTCGACTTTCCGCACCAGGCGCGCGGTCATGGCGTAGGTGATGTCCCCGGTGTTCGCGCGGTTCTGCTTGCCCTGGTCGTAGTTGCACACCGTCATGATGGCGGTGGGCTGATGCTCGGCGCTGGTCACGTAAAGCGTTTTGACGTTGGCGCCGCTGTTGAGAACGGCGGCGAGATAGTTGGAAGAGAACCTTTCTCCCACGGCGTCGTACGCGGCAATGGTGCGCTGCGCGTGCTGGCTGTTGGTGAACATGGCATAGGCGACGGGCGCGGCGATCAGCAGGCACGCCAGCAGCAGCGAAACGGCCAGAACGATCGTGCGCTTATTCGGTTTTGAACGGGCCGTTCGATGCTTCATAAAAACTCCTTGCAGACAGATCTTGATCGCAAAAACAGCGGAATGTCAGGAGACCGATTTCGCGGCAATGCAGATCAGGTCGGTCTCCCGGTCGTTGGCGGCTTTGCCGTTGGTGTTGACGCGCAGGATAAAGTAGTTGACAAAATTGCCGCGCGGGTTGCCCGTTTCAATGGTGCCGCTCGTCTGCCAGTAGAGCGGCTCGGCGTACTTATCCACGTCGGTATAGGCGCCGTAGGTCTTTTTGTGGAATTTTTCGTCTTCCGCATAGGCGGCCTCGTCGGTCGCGTTTTTGCCCAGCGTTTGACCGTCGACGGTCTTGGCGTTCAGAAAACCGCCCGACAGCGCCTCTCCCGTGGCGGTATAGTAGTAGACCGCGGGCGTGTCGCCGTGCGTTTCGTAGGCAACGTCGCCCGTTTCGTCGTCTTCGACGGCGTTAAAGATCTCGTAGGTGAACTGATTGTTGGTGGTGTAGGCGAGTTGCAGTTTGAAACGTCCGACGTTCTTGCCGTACACGCAAAAGACGTAATCGTAATGGTCGACGCTTTCGTTCGTCACGTCGATGCCGTTGAGGTAAAGGTAGCGGATGTCTTCAAACTGGTTGACCTCGGCGCCGTTTTCGCCCTCGAACTCGATGTGGCCCGCGCCGATGTAAAAAGATTGCGGGTTAGAGACCGGCGCGTAGGCCAGCAGCCCCTGCTCGGAAGCGAACCAGGCGATCACGGGGCTGACGGCGATCAGCATCATCAGCAAAGCGAACAGCGCGCCGACAACGGCTCTTCCCGCGGCAGAAGGGCGGGCGTTTTCTTTTTCTTCTTCGTTCATGCCGACACCTCCCCCGTCATTGCGCGCCGATAGAGACCACCACGTAGTTGACGTAGTCGCCGATGATCTGGTCCGCGTCGTTATAGCCGTCGTTGCGCGCGGTCTCGTCTTCGCTGTTCAGATTTTTGGCAAGAAAATACGCTTTGTGCGCGTTAAAATACGTTTCGAGTTCGGCAGGGAACATTTTGGTGACCGCCGGCGAGACGGTGCTGGTGTTGTCGCGGATCTCGGTGTAGGTCAGCGGCCACTCCCAGTAGAGCGTGATCTCGTAGCAGCCCTCGAAAGTGCCGGAGGCAACGGCGTCATGCTCGCTCGTATCGTAGGAGAACGTGCCGTTGTCGATCAGCCCCGAATAGCGATGGTCCTCGTGCACGGCGCCGGGCGTCCGCCCCGTGAAAAACAGGATGTGCCCCTTGAGATAATCCAGGGCGGCCTCGTTTTCAACGGGCACGATCGAAAGATCGTCGTGTTCGTCATAGACGTTGGCAAAACCGTTGAGCCGCAGAGAAAACGTCACGTTCACGTCGCCGTCGAGAGGGCGCAGGTAAAACGTCAGCGTGCCGTAAGAACCGGGACGCAGCGAACGCTTGCCGTCTATCACGTCTTCGTTCACCAGTTCGAACGCCAGCAGAGGCGCTTCGCCGGTAGAGTTTTCCGTAAAGTCGTAATGGAGCGCGGTCAGTTGGGATTTCAGGGACGATACGCCGGGATACAAGGGCTCGGAGGGGTCGCCGGTCTCTTTGTCATATTCGGGCGACACGGGCCTTTCAACGAGCAGTTCATACTTGTCAAGGGCGATCGCGATCTGCATGCCGGAGTCGTCGGAGTTGCTTTTTCTTGCGAACCAGGCGCGGGAGACCGAGACAGACATGACAAGAGCGGCGCCGGCTATGATGACCGGTACCAACCGCAGCAGCAGTTCTCGCTTGGCCGTAACAGGCAAGTTTCTCCAAAACCCCTTCATTGACGTTCTCCTTGCAGTGGCGAAACAGAAAGAAATCGGTCGATCCGCGATGCGCGGTCACACGCGCACGCACGATGTTATCCAATTAATTTTAGCACTTTGTTATACTTGTGTCAATCTCTTTTTTGACAGTTCTGTAAACAAAAAGGGGATCATAATGTAAAATCCGACGTGCCGGAGCCGACGGCGCAGACGTTTATCGAGCCGAAAAGCGAAGCGAAAAAGGGGAAAAACGCACCCCGTTCCGGCACGAATCGCGTTTTGCGGCCGACGGCGCGCCGGGGCCGCGCTCAATTTGCGCGTCAGCCCTTGAAAAACGCCGGCGTTTCTGTTATACTGTTACTGTATCTTGACAAAGAAAGGATGTAAAGTCATGGATCGTATTATTCCGGTCGTCACGCTGCAGAACGCGGCGGATCGCACCAAGGTACTGAACGCGCTGAAAAAAGAGGGCATCCTCTGCGCCGAGATCTGCTTTCGCACCGCGTGTGCCGCCGAAGCCATACGCCTCGCGGTCAAAGAGTATCCCGACATGAACATCGGCGCCGGCACCGTCATCAACAAAGAGCAATGCGAAACGGCGCTTGACCTCGGCGCGAAGTTCATCGTATCTCCGGGCCTTTCCGTCGAGGTGGCGCGGGTCTGCCGCGAACGGGGCGTGCCTTACTATCCCGGCTGCGTCACGCCGACCGAGATCATGCAGGCGCTCGACCTCGGCCTGACCGTCGTCAAATTTTTCCCGGCGCAGGTCTACGGCGGCCTGAAAGCCATGAAAGCCCTTGCCGCGCCGTTCCCGCAGATCAAATTCATCCCCACCGGCGGCGTGGACAGCGGCAACCTCGCGGAGTATCTCGCGTGGGATAAGATCTTTGCGGTGGGCGGCAGTTCTTTCGTCAAGGAGGCGCTTGAAAAATGGGAAAAGTGATCACGTTCGGTGAGATCATGCTGCGTTTGCAGCCCGACAACTACCTGCGTTTCGTGCAGGCCGACCACTACGAAGCCCTGTTCGGCGGGGCGGAGGCCAACGTGGCGGTGTCGCTTGCCAATTTCGGCCTTGACGCCGCGTTCGTCACCAAACTGCCCGATCACGAGATCGGCCAGGCGGCGATCAACGCGCTGCGCCGGTTCGGCGTCGACACGTCTTTCGTCACCCGCGGCGGCGCGCGCGTCGGCATCTA
>CAMZFG010000007.1 GCA_947306035.1 uncultured Clostridia bacterium
CTCATTCGTCATGCTGACGCATGACACCTTCCCCCGGGTGGGGGAAGGCTGATAAACAACGCCGCAGGACGGAAGAGATTTTGATGAACATAGAAAAAGCCCCCGAACGGGGCGCAAAACGCGGCAAAACAGCGGCAAAAGAAAACGCCCCGGCGATCAACTCGCAAGAGGCGTCAGGTGTGTTCTGTTTCGTTCGTTTCGGGGAACAGGAGCGCCTCGACCGATACGTTCAATGCGCCGGAAAGAGCGACCAGTTCCAGATCGGTCACAAATCGTTTGCCGCATTCGATGCGCCGAGCGGCGTTTTTCTCCTTTTTCCGACGTTTTGACATTCAATACTTGACATTATCTCCATTTTATTGTACAATAATAGCACATTTGACATTTATGGGTGTCAAAATAAGAGAAAAAGGGGAAACAAAAATGAAAACGACGCAAAAGATTTTGGCATTGCTGCTGTGCGGCGTGCTGCTGTTTCTGTTTGCGGGCTGCTCGCCGGCGGCGCTGTTCGGGCAGAACAAGTACCTGACAATGGAGTATAGCGCGTGGACAAGCGAGGACGGGACCGTCTATGCCGTGTCGGCGGACGGCAACGTGGCAAAACTCAATGGTGAAAACGTCGGCGCCTTCATTTTGCCGGGCGGCAAAAAGGCGCTTGTCGGCGATGATGATGAAAACACTCTATCGCTGCTGAACATGAAAACGGGCAAATCGGAAAAGGTATATACAGGCACGTACATGTACCTTGAGGATGATATTTTTTCCGAATCCATGATAATGATTGTGTCTGAAGGTGAAGACGATGAAAGCATAATCATCTATGATCTGAAACACGGTAAAGAGATTGTGACGTTTACGGAAGATGACGAGGATCTGTCGATTGCGATAGCGTATGATTACTCTACAGAGACAACGCACGCTTTTGCCTATACCCGAAACGGCGCCGTATATACTTACGTGTCGGGCGCCAAAGAGGCCAAAAAGCTGTGCACGCTCGACGACGCCAAACAGAACCGATTGGGATACGTCTCGCGGGACGGCAAAACGGTGGTCTTTACCGAAAGCAAAAAGAACGACGCTTCCTCTGTGACGGTCAAAATGCAGTACGGCAAAAAGCAGACGGAGATCTGCACCAGAACGCTCGGTGAAGGAGAACGCTTCTCGGTGGACGGCAGCGCGGACGGCAAACTGGTCGCGGTAGCCGTGGGCGAAAAGCTGTATCTTGTCAAAAACGGAAAAGCCGCGGACCCGGTCACCATCAGCGGTCTCGGCAGCGGCCGCAATTCTTTAGGCGCTACCTATACGGATAAAGACTACTTGTCCTGCGACAGCGGCAGTATCGACGGCGTTTACCTGCAAGCGGACAACGCCGTTTATTACTGCAGCGCAAAAGGCGAAAAGACCAAGGTGCTCGGCGACGTGAGTGATTATGAAATCCGCAACAACAAAATATACTACGTCAAAAACGAGTCGATGTATGCCGCCAAGATCAAAAAAGGACAGATCTCGGATGAGCAAAAGATCGGCAGTAATGTATCTTACGTGAGCGACGTTTCCGAAGACGGCAAATATATGTATTATAGGAATAAAGATAAAACGCTGTTTGCTTACAAATTCGGCGAAGACAGCGCGCGTCGCGTGGCTTCAAACGTGCAGTATTATTACATCACACCGAAAGGTGACGAGGTCGTGTTCCATTCCGACGGAAAGCAAGTAGAAGGAACTTACACCGACATCTACACGCTGCAGAAATACGTTTACAAACAGGACAAATGCACGACCGTCGCCGACGGCGTTGGATACGTCAATACCGGTATGGAATATTATATTGATTCAAACAACTTTGTGTACGCCGAATACGCCGGCAAAGACAAAGAAGGCAAAATACTGTGGGATCTGAAACATTATAACGGCAAAAAGAGCAAGACCGTTTTGCAAAGCGTGAAATACCATTAAAAACAAAAAGCACCCCGCAAGGGGTGCTTTTTTCGCCCCGTAGAGGGGCTTTTTCGTATAGGTGCGCGTCAATCGAGGCGCAGGTCGTTCTCTTTGATCCAGCCGATGCGGCGCAAGAGCAGACAGAAAAGTTCGGAGAGCAGGGCGGGCAGGATAAAGCAGATCAGCACAAGGCCGATCCAGTCAAGCGCCGTGACTTTGGCGGGATATTCGCCGCCGAACCAGCCGAGAATGACGCCCACGGGGCCGAGCAGGCCGCAGGTGCCCATGCCGGCGTTGATGGCCGCGCCGTACATTCTGATCTTGAAAAGGCAGGTGGCCATGGGGCCGGTGACGGCAGAGGCCAGCGTCGGGGGGATCCAGATGCGAGGGTTTTTGACGATGTTCGGCATTTGTATCATGCTGGTACCGAGCCCCTGCGAGGCAAGGCCGCCCCATTTGTTCTCACGAAAACTCATCACGGCAAAACCGACCATCTGCGCGCAGCAGCCGGCCACGGCGGCGCCGCCCGCAAGGGCAAGCCCTTCCGCGTTTTCCGGCACAGTGGCCACGCCGTTGATCATCACGGCCGCGCCCGAGAGCCCGATGGCCGCGCAGATGGCGGCGGAACTGATGGGCAGGGTCAACGCCACGCCCACGACCACGGCGATGATCAGCCCCATGACGAAGGGCTGCTGCAGGGTGGCCCAGCCGATGAAGGTGCCGACGTAACTGACCGCTTTACCGATATACGGCGCGATCAGCAGCGAGAGCCCGCCGCCCACGAACACCGTGACGAACGGGGTGACGATGATGTCGACTTTGGTCTCTTTGGAGACGGCCTTGCCGCACTCCACCGCCACGATGGTGATGAGCAGCACGGCAAGCGGGCCGCCCGAACCGCCGAGCGCGTTGGCCGCGTAACCGACCGCCGCCGCGGAAAAGAGCACGAACGGGGGCGCTTTCAAGGCGTAGGCGATGGCAATGGCCATGGCCGCGCCCGCGACCGCCTGGGCGTATCCGCCGATGGCGGCGAAAAACGAAAGGCCGGGGATCAGGCCGATGGCCTTGAAAATGGTGCCGATGAGCAGAGAGCCGAAAAGGCCCAGGGCCATGGCGCCGAGCGCGTCTATGCCGTAGCGTTTGCCGGAAAAGACGATGTCTTTACGGGCGAGAAAGCGCGCGAAAGCGCTTTTTTCTTTGGCCGGTTCCGGCGTTTTTTGTTCCGGCTGTTCGTTTTTTTGTTCTTCCTGATCGTTCATGGCGTTTGCCTCCTTATGAACGCTGCCGGAAACGCGTTTTCAGCAACTCCTTCAAGGAAGAAGCGGCGTAGTCCGTTTTTTCGGCGGGTGTGAAATGGGAAAGAATGGGCGCGTAGTCCGTATCGTTGAACACAAAGTGTTCGATCAGCGGTACTTCCAAAAGGTCGAGCGCCTCAAAGAGGCGTTTGGTCACGCGAACGTCGTCGGCGGAGGGCATGGCGAGGCCGCCGGGGTGGTTGTGCGCGAGAATGGCCGCGGCCGCCCGCTTGGCGTAGGCGCGTTCCGCAATGCGGCGCACCGACATCAGCACGCTCGAAACGGAGCCGTTGCCCACGAGAAAGAGGTCGAGCAGGTGCATGCCGTTGTCGAACAGCAGCAGATAGGCGCGCTCTTTGGTCTGCCCGATAAAGTAGGGGAACAGGTAGCGCGCAACGGCTTCCGGCGTGTCGAAAACGGGGCTGTCGTGCCGCGGCGAGATCTTGTCGGCGGCATAGCGGCGCGCCGCCTCGCCGGTCAGGGAAAGAAAGCAGGCCGTTCCTTTGCCGACGCCCGCGACGGAAGCGATCGTGTCGGGGTCGGCTTCCAGCACTTTGGCCAGCGAACCGCACGTCTCGATCAGCCGGTGCGCGATCTCGTTGGTGTCGCGGCGGGGCTGTGCGTAGTAGAGCAGCATTTCAAGGATCTCGTGCTCCGCGAGCAGCGCGGGATCGCCCGAAAGGAACTTTTGCCGCATGCGTTCCCGGTGTCCGGCGTGCAGGGCAGGGTCTTTGTCCATGGCGGTCGCTCCTTTCAACAGATTTGGAATACAGACAGTATAACATAGTTTGATGAAAAATGCAAGGGGAAGAGCGCGCCCGGTCGGCCGCGCTTGCTCAAAACGGCGCGGCAAAAAGAAAAAGGTGCGTAACGATGTGAAAAAACCCCCGTTCGGCGGGGGTTTTTTATGCTTGCGCGGGCGTTTGCCGCGGCTCGTCGCCGGGCGACGGCTTTTCGGTCGGTGGCGCTTTTTGCCCGCGGCGGCGGATCATGCGGCGCAGCAGTATGACGATCAGCACGAAATCGACGATCGCCGTCAGCGTCCAGGAGATGGGATAGGTGATATAGATCATATCCAGCGTGGGGTGCGCGCGGAACACGGTGGCAAGCCACGCGATGCGCAGCAGGCACGCGCCCGTCAGCGCGCAGAGCGTGGAGACGGTGGAGTAGCCGAGGCCGCGCAGGGCGCAGCTGCCCGCCTCCATAAAGGCAAGGGTAAAGTAGATGGAGAGCATCCACACCATGCGGCGCACGGCGGTGTCGTAGGCCACGGCTTCCAGCGTTCCCTCGGCCCCGGGGCGCACGCCGTACAGGGAGAACAGCGGGGTGTGGAACAGGAGCAGAGAGCCGGCGACCACCACGGCGACGCAGAAGGTGAGAAAATAGACGCACCGCAGCACCGACCAGACGCGCTCGTGCTTTTCGGCGCCCACGTTCTGGCTGGTAAAGGAGACGGCGGCCTGCGCCACCGAGTTGGTGGCGTTGTAGGCAAAGCCCTCCAGGTTGCCGCTGGTGGTGTTGCCCTTGACGATGGGCTGGAACACGTCGCTCGACGCGGAGTACCCCATTTCGGTCAGCGTGGCGTTGTTGACCTGCAGCACCGAGGACTGCACCATCATATTGGAGATGGAAAAGAGCGAGCCCTGAATGCCGGCGGGCAGGCCGATGCGCAGAATGCCGACGAGCGAGGCCTTATGCAGGCGCAGTTTTTTGGGCGAAAAGCGGCAGGGCCCCTCGTCTTTCGACAGGTGAAAGAGAAACACGGCCGCTGACACGGCGTTGGCCACGGCGGTGGCGATGGCCACGCCCTCGACCGAGCGGTGCAGCGCCAGCACGAAGAACAGGTTGAGCGCCACGTTGAGAAGGCCCGTGCAGGTCAGCACGACCAGGGGCGTGCGGGTGTCGCCTTTGGCGCGCAGAATGTTGATGGCGTAGTTGGAAACGGCCATGAACGGTACGCCGAAAAAGTAAATTTTGGTGTAGACGAGCGCCAGTTCGAGAAGGGAACCGTCGTTGCCCATCAGCACCAGAACGGGGCGGGAAACGAACTGACCGATGGCGCAGGCCAAAAGCCCCAGCAGGGCGCCGAGCAGTATGGCGGTGTGCACGGTCTTTGAGGCGCCCTCTCCGTCTTTGGCGCCGAGGTAGCGGGCCGTGACGACGTTGGCGCCGATGGCAAAGCCCACGAAAACGTTGAGGATCAGGTTGATGAAAGCGCCGCAGGTCCCCACCGCGCCCACGGCGTTGGGCTCCGGCGACAGACTGACGACCATCATGTCGGTGGCGTTGTAGGTGATCTGCAGCAGGTTGGTGAGCATCAACGGAAAAACGAAGAGCGCGATCTTGCCGAGCAAGGGGCCCTCTGTCATGTCGATATCTCTCTTTTTCGTCAGAATACTCATCGTTTCACCGTCGGCTCACGCCGCCTTTCTTTTGCATTATAGCCCCCTTTCGGGGGTGTGTCAAGATTTTCAGAGCATTTTCAACGGTTTTTTACAAAACATAATTTATAAGATAACATCTTGCGCCGCGCGCCCGCGCGGCAAAAACGCCCCGCGGCTTGACTTTTTCGACAAAGGGTGGTACAATAGGGGCACATCGTGACGGAGGTTATGGCATGGAGTTCCGCAAAAGATCGTCAGAGGCGTGGCAGCGCGTGCGCACCGCTTGCGCGGACCTGATAAAGCGCCGCAATCCGGCGGAGTATTTTATCGTTCTGACGTTGATCGGCATGATCGTTTTCGCCGTCCGGGTTCTCGCCGGCGGCACCGAGGCGTTCCTCGGTCTCTTTTTCATGCGCAGCCGCGACATGCTGTACGATTTCGTCAACCCGCTCCGCGACGCGGCCCAGGGCCTTGCCGCCTACACCGAGCGCTACGTCATGTATCCGCCGCTCGGCAACCTGCTGCTGCGCCTTGTCGGGCGCCTTTTGCCCGCGGAATACCTGAACACCGCCGACGAAGATTTCGGCACCTGGAACGCCTACAACGCCGTCATGCTGGTCTATCTGCTGTTCGCGCTGCTCTCGTTTGCCTGGATCGCCGCGCGCCTCGTGCGCGAGGAGCATCCCGCCGCCCGCCGGCCGCTGCTGCTGTTCTGCCTGCTCTGCGGTTTTCCTTTCGTGTTCTGGCTGGAGCGCGGCAACACCGTGCTGTTCATCGTGCCGCTCCTTTTGATCTTCGCGCAGAACTACGACAGCGAAAAAGCGTGGGCGCGCGAGATCGGCCTTGTCGCGCTGGCGCTGGCGTTCGCGCTCAAACTGTACCCGGCCCTGTTCGGCGTGGTACTGCTGGCCGACCGCCGGTGGAAAGAGGCGATCCGCTGCGCCGTGTACGGGCTTCTTTTGCTGATCCTGCCCTCGTTTGCCTACGGCGGGCCGCTCGTGCTTATGCGCGTGATCTACAACGTCAAGCGGTTTTCCTACCGCAGCAGCGGGCACGCGGAAGGGTTTTTCAACACGTTCGGCATTCCCGTTTCGGTCGTCGCCTCGCTTCTGATACCGGCGTTTTTGCTGTTGATCGCGTTTTTGATCGCGTTCGCGTTCATCTGCCGCAAACGGCACCTGACGCTGGCGGTGGCCGCCGCGGTCATGCTGTGCGTGCCCTCCGTCTTTTCCTGCTATAACATGATGCTGACGGCCATGCCGCTGGTGCTGTTCCTGCGCCAGGAAAAACTGCGGTCGCCGCGCGATTTTCTGTGGTTCTTCGGTCTGGCGCTGCCGTTTGCGGCGTTTCTCGATTATCCCGTCTCGGACTATCTCAATATCGTCTGCATCGTACTGGTGTACGCGGCGGCCGTGTGGGAACTGATCGAGACGCTGGTCAAAAACAAAAAAGCGCGCACGCAGGCGGCGACCGCCGACGAGACCGCGCGCGAACCGTCGTAACGGGGGGTGCGGGCTATGCGTGTAAAAGAGCGATTTTCCGCGTGCTGGCGGGCGTACGTCGCCGCGCTGCGGCGAAGAGACCTGGCCGTTCTCCTGTTCACGGCGATCGCCGCCGGGTGGCTGCTGACGCTGCCGTTCATCCTGTTCGGCGGGCCGAACTATTTTTACGATCTGTTCTTCGATCATGCCACCGATACCTTTATGGACTTTCTCAACTCCGCGCGCGACGCCTCGCTGTTCGACGGGGTCTATATCGAGCGCGGCGTCATCTATCCGCCGCTCGCCAACCTGGTCTTTCTCGTTTTCGCGCGCCTGATGCCGGCGGACTACGCCGCCACCGAGTTTGAAGAGCGGCTGCAATGGCCGCACTACCCGGGCGTGGTCGCGATCAACCTGATCTATCTGGCGCTGACCGCCGCGGCTCTGGTCTTTTTGTACCGCCGTATGTTCGCGGGGCGCGGTCGGTGGCTGCTGGTGCTCGGCTGCGTGGCGGCGGTGTGCAACATTTCGACCGTGTACGGCATGGAACGCGGCAACATCGTGGTGCTCAGCACGGCGGCGGCGGCGTATTTCTGCCTGACCTTCGACGCCGAAAGCAAAAAACTGCGCGAGGCGGGCCTGATCGCCCTGGCGTTCGCCATCGCCTTAAAACTCTATCCCGCCGTGTTCGCGTGGATATTGCTGACGGAAAAACGCTACCGGGAGGCCGCGCGCCTGCTGCTCTATACGACGGTGCTGTTTATCGCGCCCTCGTTCTTTTTCGGCGGGCCGGTCTGCTTTTTGTGGATGGCCTTCAACGCGCTCATCTTTTTCGCCTGGCATTCCGGCGTGGGCAGCCCTCACCTGTGGGACGTGATCATGAATTCCGCGGTCAGCGTGCTGTTCTGGGTCTCCGTGATCGGCGCGCCGTTCGTGCCGTATCTGTTCAAAAAACGGTGGCAGGTGTTCGCCTATTTCAGCGTGGTGCTGGCCGCCGCCCTGCCGCTGCAGTCGGTGTACGGCTGCATGATCCTGTGGGCGCCGATGTGGATGGGCATTTTTGAAGAAAAAACGCTGACCCTCAAAAACGCGCGCTATTTCGTTCCGATGGGGCTTTTGTTCGTGCCGCTGGTCAACCCGTGGTACGGCGTCAAAGGCCTCAACCAGGTGCTGCTGCCGCTGTGGATGCTGATCCTGCTCTCCGTCTATCTGGTCGATCTCGCCATAGCCGCGCTGCGCTACTGGCGCGAAAAAAGAAACCCGGCCCTCGTCGGCGGATCCGACGTCCCCGCGGGCGAAGAAAATAACGACAACGAAACAAAAGGAGAAGACCATGAGTAATCTGGAACACGTGCACGCGGTACTGTTTGACATTCTGAAAGCCATTGACGCGCTGTGCGAAAAACACGGCATCACCTATTTTCTCGATTCGGGCACGCTGCTCGGCGCCGTTCGCGAAAAGGACTTTATCCCGTGGGACGACGACGCGGATCTCACCATGCGCCGGGACGACTATGAAAAGTTCAAGGCCGTGGCAAACGAACTGCCCGCGCCGCTCAAACTCGTTTTGCCGAACGAGTACGGCGGGTATTTCTTCGATTTCGTGCCGCGCGTGCTCAACATGGACGAGCCCCTGCGCGAAGAAACGCCCGAGGATACGGCGCAGAACAATCACCAGAACCGCATGGCCGTCGACATCTTCATTCTCGACGAGGTGCCGGACGACGAGCGCGCTTTCAAACGCATGATCTTCAAACAGAAGGTCAATTACGGCAAGGCCATGGCGTATCGCTACGACAAGCGCAAGCACGAGCATTCGTTCGGCGAGCGCCTCAAGATCGCGGTGCTCGGCTTTATGGGGCGTTGCTCAACGCTCGAGCGGATCATGCGGCAGCAGGAAAAGAACAGTCTGCGGTATCACGGGCAGCCCGGCAAATACTTTGAAAAGAGCAACACCATTCCCACCGAATTCGGCCTGCGCGATCTGCGCGCATCCTACGCGCAGTCGGTCAAACTGCCCCTGCGCGGCACGTATTTCAACTGCCCGGCGGGCTACGACCAGATCTTAACGACCCTGTACGGCGACTACATGACCCCGCCGCCGGAGGCCGAGCGCGCTCCGCAGCACTCCAACTGACGCGACCTTTGCCGCCCCCGCCGGGGGCGGCTTTTTGACGGCAAAAAGGGGTTGACTTTTTCGGGCGCTTACGATATAATAAGAGGGCATTTGACAAAATGAAAGGAAAAACGCCGCCCCGGCGGCAGTTATGACAGTATGAAACAAACGTTGACAAGACCGCAGTTCGATCTGCTGGTCGAACTGGCCACTCCGAACGACGACCGCGCGGTCGCGCCCATGGCGACCGAAACGCGCTTTACGCCGGCGTTGCGCGAGCAGACTTTGCGGGAATTGACGGAACGCGGCTTTATCGCCGGCACGACCGTGACGGAAAAAGGATCGGCGGCGCTTGAACCGTACCGCGCCCGCCGCGTTATTCTGACGGCCGCGGGCCTCGGGCAGCGGCTGGTGCCCGTGACCTACGTCATGCCGAAGCCCCTGGTCAAGATAAACGGCAGGCGCCTGATCGAGACCATCATCGACGCGGCGCGCGCCGCGGGCATCGAAGAGATCGTGGTGGTGCGCGGCTATATGGGTGAAAAATTCGACGTGCTGCGCGAAAAATATCCCGATATCCGGCTGATCGACAACCCCTATTTCAACGAGGCCAACAACATCTCCTCGGTGTTCGTGGCGGCCGATCTTCTCGAAAACGCCTATATCTGCGACGCGGATCTGCTCGTCAAAAAGCCCGCCGTGTTCAAAAAATATCACTGGTGTTCCAACTACCTCGGCATTCCCATGGCGCACTCCGACGACTGGTGTTTCACCATGAACGGCGACTGCATCGCCTCGCAGCAGGTGGGCGGCGACAACTGCTATCAGCAGATCGGCGTGGCGTATTTCGACGGCGAAACGGGCCGCACGGCCGGCCGGCAGACCAAAGAGATCTTTGCGACGCCCGAGGGCAAAAAGTACTTTTGGGACAACGCCCTGTATACCTTCCACATGCCCGACTACCATATCGAAATGCGCAACTGCGCGGCGGGGCAGGACGTGCTGGAGATCGACACCTACGAAGAACTGTGCCGGCTCGACGAGCGCTACCGCGCCCCGGACTACGTCGGTTAAATCATTAAAAAACACCCCCGTTCGGGGGTGTTTTTTCGTTTTTGAACGTCAGCGGCGGAGCGAGAGCACTTCTTTTTCGT
Organism: uncultured Clostridia bacterium; assembly: GCA_947306035.1. GTDB lineage: Bacteria > Bacillota > Clostridia > Oscillospirales > CAG-272 > Firm-07. The sequence continues at coordinate 10,369 of CAMZFG010000007.1, forward strand.
ACCGCTCGATCTCGGGGTACCACGCGCCGTCCTGCGGTTTTCCGCAGACGCGGCAGTATTCCGCCCACACGTCGCCGAACGGGTAGGTCTTCAGTTCTTCCTGCAGCACCATCAGTTTGGTGAAACGGCTCTCGTCCTGCAGCTTTTTCAGCGTTTCGCAGGGCTGCAGCAGGGCAAAGAGCAGGGCCTTTTGCAGGTTGCGGAAGCCCGTGACCCACGCCGCCACGCGGTTGATCGACGCGTCGAAGTAGTCAAGCGCGAGAAAAACGCGGTCCAGGGCGTTCATGCGCACGATCTCCTTGCAGATCTCTTTGGTCTCGTCGTCGAACAGCACGACGTGGTCGGAATCCCAGCGCACGCCCCGCGTGATGTGCAGCGCCATGCGCTTGTCGAAGGCGAGGATGGAGGCCAGTTTGTCGCTGACGACCTCGGTGGGGTGATAGTGGCCGTTGTCCATCAGCGTGATGCAGTCGTCGCGGCCGGCGGCGTATTTGAGGCACCATTCGGCCGAGCCGACGGTGTAACTCTCCACGCCGATGCCGAACACCTTGCTCTCGGCGCAGGGAAACACCTTCGTTTTGTCAAAGGGCTCGGAGAGGATCTCGTCAAAGGACTGCTTGTAGCGCAGGCGCGGCCCCAGGCGGTCGGCGGGCAGGTCTTTATAGCCGTCGCCCGTCCAGATGTTCATGACGCAGGGTTTGCCCAGTTCGTCGGCCAGATACTGCGAGATGCGAACGCTGGCCCTGCCGTGCTCCACCCAGAATTTCCGGGTGGTCTCATTCGGCGAGGAAAGCGTCAAAGGGTCGCACATGGGGTGAGAAAAGAAGGTGGGATTGAAGTCGCAGCCGATGCCGCGGGCGCGGCAAAAATCGACCCATTTCTTGAAATGTTTGGGCTCCAGTTTGTCGCGGTCGACCCAGCCGCCGTTGTCCTCGTCGAAAATGGCGTAGCAGGCGTGCAGGTTCAGTTTGACCTGACCGGGCACCAGGGAGATGACTTTGTCGATATCCGCCATCAGTTCGGCGGGGGTGCGGGCTTTGCCCGGGTAGTTGCCGGTGGCCTGAATGCCGCCCGTGAGGGTCTTGTCTTTTTGGTCAAAGCCGCCCACGTCGTCGCCCTGCCAGCAGTGCAGCGCCACGGGCACGGTCTGCAGTTTCCGGATGGCGGCGTCGGCATCGACGCCGAGGCGGGCGTATTGCTCTTTGGCTTGACTGTAACTCATGGCAAAAACTCCTTTACTTCAAAACTTTCGCGCACGCAGTCGCGCGCCTGTTGCAGGTTTTTGAAAACGCCGGCGGCCATAAACTGCACCAGCAGGTTGCCGATGGCGGTGCCCTCGGTGGGCCCGGCCAGCACGGGCAGCCCCGTGGCTTTGGCCGTCAGGGCGTTGAGATAGCCGTCTTTGCACCCGCCGCCGACGATGTTCAGCGAGGTGTAGCGTTTGCCCGTCATGGCGGAAAGGTCGCGCACGGCCACGCGGTAACTCTCGGCCAGACTTTGGTAGATCGTGGCCATCAGCGCGGGCACGTCGTCCGGCGCGGGCACGGGTTTTCCGTCGCGGCGGCAAACGTCGCGCACGGCCTCGATCATGCTGTCGGGGCAGAGAAAGGCGGGGTCGCCCGCGTCGATCACGGCAACGGGGCCGCGATGATCGCGCGCGGCCTGCTCCAGTTCGGCAAAACTCCATTTCTTGTCGGCGGCGGTGCGGGCCTCGCGCCCCGCCACGTAGTTGACGCCGTTTATTTCCCGGCGCACCGACTGGATCATCCAAAGCCCCATAATGTTTTTCAGCAGCCGGAAGCGGTAAAACGCGCCGCCCTCGTTGGTAAAGCCGGCAAGGCGCGCCGTCTCGGTCAGCAGCGGGTCTTTTTGCTCTACGCCGAGCAGCGACCAGGTGCCGGAAGAAAGGTAAACGGCGTTCTCGTCGCGGGCGGGCACGGCTAAAAACGCGGAGCCCGTGTCGTGCGTGGCGGGCAGTACGACGGTGGTGTCAAAGCCGACGATCTTTTGCACCGCGGGCGTCAGGCGTCCCACGACCGTGCCGGGCATGGAGAGGGGAGCAAAAATCTTTTCCGGCAGTCCCAGCCGTTTTATCAGTTCCGTATCCCACGTGCGGGTCGCGGCGGAGATCAGGCCCCCCGTCGTGGCCTCGGTGTATTCGTTCATCTGAACGCCCGTCAGCAGATAGTTGAGGTAGTCGGGCACGAACAGGATGCGCGCCGCTTTTTCAAGTTTTTCCGGCTCGTCGCGGCGGTCGGCCAGCAGTTGGTAGAGCGTGTTGAAGGGCTGTTTCTGAATGCCGGTGCGGGCGTACAGTTCTGGCAGGGGCACGGCGGCTTCCGCCACCGCGTCAAGCCCTTTGGTGCGGTTGTCGCGGTAGGCAACGGCGTCGCCGAGCGGGTTTCCGGCGTCGTCGATCAGCACGTAGTCGACGCCCCAGGTGTCAATGCCCACGGTGTCGGGCACCACGCCGCGGTCGGCGCAGGCGGCAAGCCCCGCCAGCACGCCCTGCCGCAGATTTTCCATATCCCAGCAGTCGCGCCCGTTCTTTCGCACCTGGCGGTTTTCAAAGCGGAAGATCTCCTCTAACACCATGCGGCCGTTCTCGACCCGCCCCAGAATGTGGCGGCCGGAAGACGCGCCGATATCGATGGCAAGACAGCAAAACACGGTCGGCACCTCGCTTTCCTTTTCTTTAATTATAGTGTACCATAGCGGGCGCGCGGGGGAAAAGAACGGGATTTTAACACAAAGGTGCGGGATTTTCACATGGCGCGCAAAAAATTTTTGCGGCGGCGCGAAAAAAACCGTTGCAAAACCGCCGAAACATGGTACAATAAGGATAAGTCCAAACGACAAGGAGGAAAAAACATGAATAAGAACAAGTATCACGGCACGCAGACCGAAAAGAACCTGCTGGCCGCTTTTGCGGGCGAGTCGCAGGCGCGCAACAAGTACACCTATTTCGCGTCGGCCGCCAAAAAAGAGGG
>CAMZFG010000008.1 GCA_947306035.1 uncultured Clostridia bacterium
ATACATCTGAATTCTCTCTTTGGTGCCCTCAACGATCTTGTTGTGCACGCGAACGCTGTCGCCCACGCGTACGACCGGCACCTCTTCTTTCATTTGCCCGTTTGTAAAAGCCTGGATCAGATCCATATTCGGCCTCCTTAAAATCCGGATGTTCATGCAGAGCGTCGCAGCGGACCACCCTTAAACTCGTGCGGTGAACGCACATGGAGATATTATAGCACGGACAAATGAAAAATGCAAGAGTTTTTTTGATTTTGAGAAAAAATTTTTTATTTTACGCCGAAAAAGCGCTTTCAACCGCGATTTTTGCTCTTTTTGCGCCGCAAAAACCGCGCCGCCATCTCCCACAGCACCACCGCACCTGTCCTGATCTCTTCGGCAAACGGCGCCAGCGCCGCCGCGCCCACGAGCAGCAGCGCCGGATCCGGCCCCCGGAACGACAAAAACGCGACCAGCGAAAGGAGCGCCGCCGACACCGCCAGTTTGAACAGGCGCGGGGCGAAGGAGATCTCCCGACGGCTGTGAAAGACCCGCAGCAAAAACATAGCGGCGTAGGAGACGGCGGTGGCCAGCGCCGCCGCCATGGCGCCGCCCCGCGGGATCCACCAAAGATTGAGCAGTACGTTCAGGGCGGCGCCGAACAAAGCCGTCAGGAGCGACGCCACCGAACGCAGGCGCACCGTATAGATGCTGCCGAGATAGGCCGACAGCGCCGAAAAGAGCGAACCGACGGTCAGAACGGGCACGAAAAGCGCGGCGTCGGCGTAATCGTCGGCGAACAAAAGCCCCGTGAGCGGGCGCGAGAACAGGATGAGAAAGGCGGAGACCGCCGTCAGGGCCGGCAAAAGGAGCGCATAGACTTTGTCGAACAGGCGCGAGCGCTCCCCCTCCCCCGCCCGCACGGCGGTATAGTGCCACACCTCGAGAAAAGCGGCCACACCGAAGGTCAGTACCGAGGGTATGCGCCCCGCCGCCGCGTACAGACCCATGACGTTTTCACCGTGATAATGCAGAATGATATAGCGGTCAGAGACCGACGTGACCCACCACAGCACCGTGGTCGGCATCAGCGGCAGCGCGTAGCGCAGCATGGCGAAAAGCGGCTCTTTTTTGATGGCGGTAAAGGCAAAATACCGCCACGGGCGCAGGTAGAACAGCAAAATGCCGGCCGTCAGCGTGTCAGCCGTGACGGTGGCCGCCAGATACCCGCCCGTGCCGAGGCGCAGAACGGGCAGAAACAGCACCAGCAGCGCCACCGTCGAGAGCGTGCAGAACACCTGCTGCACGGCGTAGAGCGTGTAATTTCCCTCCGCCCGCACCCAATGGGCGAGAAAACTGCGCGCGACCGAGGCCGCTACGTACAAGAACAGATAAACGCGGTACGTTTCCAGCACGGGCAGGACCGCCGTGAACGGCATGAGCAGCAGAAGAACGGCAAAACCGCCCGCCAGCATCAGAACGCCGCAGGAAAAGACCTGTTTTTCGCGATCGCCGCCGGCGCGGAAGCGGAACACGGCCTCCGGCGCGTTGAGAGAGACGAACGGCAAAAGCAGCACCGCCGTGCCCGCGATGATATCCGCCGCGCCGAACGCCGCGGGCGTCAGATAGGCGGTATAAAGCGGCATCAGCAAAAAGACCGCGATCTTGGATATGCCCGTGGCAACGCCGAGCAGCAAGGAACGGGACAACAAGGTTTCTTTGGTTTTCATGGCGCACCCCCGTTTTTCTTCTTTTAATATGCCCCGCCGGGCGCCCCTTCAACGCGGCAATTTTTCACTCAAAAAAAGGGCCGACGGCCCTTTTTTAATGCAGAATGCTCCGCTCCTCGACGAACAGCGGCATATCGGGGTGTCCGTGCAACTCTACCCGGTCGTAAAGACAAGCGCCCTGCCCCACGACGCCCGTTGAAAAGCGCACGCGGCCCGTCAGCACGCAATCGCGCATCAGCACGGCGTTTTCGACCGTGCAGTCGCGGCCCACGCGCACGCCCGGGAACAGCACCGCGTTTTTCACGCTGCCCTCCACCACGCACCCGTCGGCGATCAGCACGTTTTCGACCGCCGCGGCCTCGCCGTATTTGACGGGCGGCGCGTACCGCTCTTTGGTCAGCACGGGGCATTCCCCGTTTTCAAGCAGTTCGGCGCGCACGTCGTCCTCCCGTACCAGCCGCATGTGCAGGGCGTGGTAATCGGTCATGGAGCGCAGCAGGAAAAAGCGGTTCCCGAAAGCGTATGTCGCCACGTTGCCCGCCTTTTTCTGCCGCTCGACCACGTCCAGCCAGAACGAGACGTAATGTGCGGCCTCCGCCGTTTTCAGCTGCTCGCGCAAAAAGGCCGTTTGCGCCGCGAAAACGTGCAGGGGCGTGTCTTTGCGCATGCCCACCGTCATAGGCGCGCCGGACGCCTTGTGCGCGGCGAGAAACGCGGCCAGGTCGGGCGTGCTGACCGCGTCGCACTCCATGCACAGCACCGTGTCGGCCTCTGCCCGGTCAAAAAGCCCCCGAACGCTCATCAGCGAGCGCATGCGGGTGCTGTAATTCTCCACCGGGTTGGCGTAGGCGATGCTGTACGGCGGCAGAACGGTGACGCCGCCCGTGTGCCGCGCCAGTCCCCAGTCCTTGCCGGAACCGATGTGTTCCATCAGGGAATGATAGTTGCGATGGGCGATGACGCGGATATCGCGCACGCCGGCCGCGACCATCGCGGAGAGCGGGAAATCGATCAGTCGGTAGCGACCGCCGAAGGGCACCGCGCCCATGGTACGGCGCGCCGTCAGCGCGGGCAGATCGCCGTCGTGCAGGTTGGAAAGGATGAGCCCGAGCACTTTCATGCGCTCACCTCTCTGCCGACAGTCGTCAGCGTGCCGCCTGCGTCGCGCGGCGTACCGCACACCGCGTTCTTCGGTATGACGACGCCCTCGTCGAGAACGGCGTATTCCACGCGGGCGCCCGCGCCGATACGCACGCCCGGAAACAGCACCGCGTCGCGTACCACGGCGCCCGCTTCCACCACCACGCCGGGCGACAGCACCGACCGTTCGACGCGCCCCGCCACGCGGCAGGCGGCCGTCACGATGCTCTGCCGCACCGACGCGCCCGAGGCGAGAAACTGCGGCGCGCCCTCGACGGAGCGCGTCAGCACCTTTGCCTCACCGCCGAAAAGATCAAAAGCGGGGGCCTCGCCGAGCAGATCCATGTTGGCCTGCCACAAACTTTCCAGCGTTCCCACGTCGCGCCAGTAGCCCGCAAAGCGATAGGCGAACAGGCGACCGCCGGAGCGCAGCACGGCGGGCAGCACGTTTTTGCCGAAGTCCTTTTGCGAGGTGGCGTCGGCGTCATCGGCGGCCAGCACGCGCCAAAGATAGTCGGGATCGAACACGTAAATGCCCATCGACGCCAGATTGCTGACGGGATGCGCGGGCTTTTCGGCAAAATCGGTGACGCGACCCGCGCGATCCGTCGCGAGAATGCCGAAACGGCTCGCTTCCGAAAGGTCGACCTCGACGGCGGCAATGGTGCAGTCCGCGCCGTGCGACAGGTGAAAATCGAGCAGCGCGTTGTAATCCATGCGATAGATATGATCGCCCGACAAGATCAGCAAAAGGCGCGGGTCACAGCGCTCGACAAAGCTTTTGTTCTGCCACACCGCGTTGGCGGTGCCCCGATACCATGCCCCGCCCCGTCTGGCCTGATAGGGCGGCAGAATGCTGACGCCGCCGCCCGGCACGTCGAGATCCCAGGCGTCGCCGCGGCCGATATATTCGTTCAGCAAAAGCGGCTGATACTGCGTCAGCACCCCCACCGTGTCGATGCCGGCGTGCGCGCAGTTGGAAAGCGTGAAATCCACGATGCGGTATTTGCCGCCGAACGGCACCGCCGGTTTTGCCAGATTGTGCGTCAGGGGCGCCAGGCGGCTGCCGGCCCCGCCCGCCAGCAGCAGCGCGCACGTTTTCGTTTTGTTCATGGCCCTTCTCCTTGCAAACGGTGCAAAACGCGTTTTTTCGATACCGTTATGCGCCTTATTTGTTTTTATAGTATGTTCGGAGCGCGGTGCGGCCATGCAGACAAAAAAAGAAAAGGCGGCGCGCGCCGCCTTTTCTTTTCGTTTTATTCGTCGCAGTTTTCCCAGTTGTGCCAAACGTTCATCACGTCGTCGTCCTCTTCGAGGTTCTCGATCAGAAGGCCCATGAACTTGACGTCGTCCTCGTTCGTCAGCGTGACGGTGTTGGTCGGGATCTTGCTCTCCTCTGCCGACAGGATGGGGTAGCCCGCCTTTTCGAGGTCGGCTTTGATGTTGTACACGTCCTCGATGGTGGTGTAGATCTCAAACACGTCGCCGTCGGCGGCAAAATCCTCGGCGCCGGCTTCCAGCGCCGTCTCCATCAGTTTGTCCTCGTCGATATCGCCGTCTTCGTTGTTGACCACGATCAGGCCCTTGTCCTCAAACAGGAACGAAACGCAGCCCGAGGTGCCCATGTTGCCGCGGAACTTGTTGAAGCAGGCGCGCAGGTTGCCCGCCGTGCGGTTGCGGTTGTCGGTGGTGGTCTCCACGATCACGGCCACGCCGCCGGGGCCGTAGCCCTCGTAGGTGATCTCCTCATAGTTCTCGCCGCTGCTGCCGAGCGCCTTTTTGATGATGCGGTCGATGTTGTCGTTCGGCACGTTGCTGGCTTTGGCCTTCTGGATCAGATCACGCAGTTTGGAGTTGGAGTTGGGGTCTCCCCCGCCCGCCTTGACCGCCACGGCGATCTCTTTGCCGATCTTGGTAAAGACCTTGGCCTTTTGCGCGTCGGTCTTTTCTTTTTTGTGCTTGATGTTGGCCCATTTACTGTGTCCTGACATAGTATTTATCTCCTTAAATTTTTTCCATGGCTTTCATGCAGATCAGCGGCAGCGCGTTACCGAGCACCGTGTTGGTCGCTTTGGTAACGGCCACGCGGGTGGCGGTAACGTCGCCCTCGCCGCACAGGATCTGACAGTTGTGATAGAAGCGGTTGAACGCCGTTGCCACGTCGAGAATGTAGCGGGTGACGACCGAGGGCTCATAATCGCGCAGCGCCGCGGCCACGCACTCCGGAAAGCGCGCCAGCGTTTTGATGAGCGTCGCCTCTTCCGGCGCGGTCACGCGGAATGTGCCGCCGCCCGTGCCCGTGCATTTGCGCAGCACCGCGCAGGTGCGCGCGTAGGTGTACTGCACGTAGGGGCCGGTGTTGCCGTCGAAATTGAGCGCGTCTTCCATGACGAAGTTGATATCCTTGATGCGGCTGTTCGACAGGTAGTAGAACACGATGGCGCCGACGCCCACGGCCTCTGCGATGCTCTCGTCGTCTTTCGCGTCGGTGTTCTTCTCTTTCATAATGCCGCGCACCTCGTCGACGGCGGCGCGGAACAGATCGCGCAGCAGCACCACGTTGCCCGTGCGCGTGGCCAGTTTGGCGCCGCCGATGCTGACCGTGCCGTAGGGCACGTGCACCAGTTTGTCATACCAGTCGTAGCCCATCAGTTCCACCACTTTGAACCATTGCGCAAAGTGGAGCGACTGCCCCGCGGAAGTCACGTAAACGGCCTTGTCGAAATGGTAGGTGTTCTGCCGGTAGACGGCGGCGGCGATGTCGCGCGTGGGGTAAAGGGTGGAGCCGTCGCGCTTGAGGATCAGGCAGGGCGGCATGTTGTACGCCGACAGGTCGACGATGGAAGCGCCGTCGTCGATCTGCAAAAGGCCCTTTTGCCGCAGTTTTTCGACTTCGGCGGGCATTTTGTCGGTGTAAAAGCTCTCCCCTTTGTAGCTGTCAAAGGTAATGCCGAGCTGCCGGTAGGTCTTTTGGTATTCCGCCAGACTGATGTCCACGAACCAGCGCCAGAGCGCCGTGTTGTCGGCGTCGCCCTGCTCCAGTTTGTGAAACTCGGCGCGCGCCTCGTCTTCCAGCGCCTTATTCGTCTCGGCCTCTGTGTGAAAGCGCACGTACAACTCGACCAGTTTGTCGATGCCGCCCTGCTCGATCATGCCGCGGTCGCCCCATTTGCGGTAGGCCACGATCAGTTTGCCGAACTGGGTGCCCCAGTCGCCGAGATAGTTGATGCCCACGCAGTCGTAGCCGCAGAACTCGTGCAGTTTTTTGAGCGAATGGCCGATGACGGTGGTGCCGAGGTGGCCGATGTGAAAGGGCTTTGCCACGTTGGGCGAGGAATAGTCCAGCACAACGGTCTTGCCTTTGCCCTCTGTCGAGGCGCCGTAGCGGTCGCCTTTTTCCAGAATATCGGTCAGCACGCGATCCGTCAGATATTCGTTTGAAACGGTGATGTTGAGATACCCGTTCACCGCCTCGGCGTTCGCCACGCAATCAAGCCCCGCAAGGCAGCCGGCGAGCGACGCGGCGATCTGCACGGGCGCGCGGCGCAAGGTCTTTGACAGCCGGAAGCACGGCAGAGCGAGGTCGCCCATGGCGGGGTCGGGCGGATATTCGAGCATGGCGGCGATCGAAGAAACGGCAGGCGCCTCTTGCACGCCCATGTTCCTGATACCGTCGGCCAGACGCTCGGCGATTTTTTGTTTGATAGTCAGCATAATGTTCCTCTGTTTTCACGATCGACAAGTTATTATACGCCGCTTCGGCGTTTTCGTCAAGCCCCGCGGTGCTTTTATTCGCCCGCGACGGAAAGACCGCGCACCAGAATATCCGGCGCGGCCATGACGGCAAGAGACGGGTAGCCCATTTCCACGTTGTCGGCGATGCCGTCGATGTGCATGAGCAGGTCAAAGAAGTTGCCCGCCACGGTAAAGGTCTTGACCGGGGCCGCCAGCTGCCCGTCTTTGACGAGAAAACCGGCGCTCTCGATCGAAAAGTCGCCCGTCACGCCGTTGGCGCCCGCGTGCAGACCTTTCATTTCGGTAATGTAGATCCCGTCTTTCATGCGCGCGCGCAACTCCTCGGGCGTCTCTTTGCCCGGCTCGATGCGCATGCAGTAGGCCGCGATGGAGACGTTGGAAGCGTACGAGGGGCGCGAGGCGTTGCCCGTGGTGGTCTTGCCCGCTTTTTTGGCGGTCGTCAGGTCGTAGAGCAGCGTTTTCAGCACGCCGTTTTCGATCAGGTTCTTTTTGTAGGTCGCCACGCCCTCCGCGTCGAACGGGGTCTGCATGGGGTTTTCTGGATAAAAGGGATCGTCCACCAGCGTCAGCATGGGAACGGCCACCTGCGTCTCCTCTTTGCCCGCCAGACGCGACAGGCCCTCAAGAGCCGCTTTGCCGCTGAAGGCGCCGCCGAAAGCGGAGAGCAGCGCGCGCACCTGATCTGCGGCGAAAATGACGTCGTAAGTGCCCGTTTTGACTTTGCCCGCGCCCAGTTTGGCAGCGGCTTTGTTCACGGCTTTGACGGCGATATCGGGGTCTTTGCCCGTGATATCCTGCGAAACGGCGAAAGCGTTGACCGATTCTTCTCCGGTCTTGAGAATGGCCTCGACGTAACTGTGCCGGCGGCTCATTTCGTTAGACAGCGACAAGCCCTTGGAGTTGGCCAGCGACACGGTGACGTATCCGGCGCCCGCCCCCATGGAAGAACTTTCGCTCACGCGCGCGTCTGCGGCGAACACCCGCGCCGAAATATCGGCCACGGCGCGGCGCAGTTCCCCGGTATCCGGCGCGGGAACGGGCTCGCGGGTCTTTTTTCCGTAGGCGGGAGAACCCTCGAAAAAGATGGGCTCTTCGTCCGCGTCGACGACGGCGGCGTTGGCCATGGCGCGGGCGACCAGCGCCAGCACGTCGGCCTTTTCGGTGCTTTGCGTCGAGGCCGCGCCGAGACGGCCGTTCACCGCGCAGCGGAAGCAGATGCCGCCCTCCGTGCCCGACGTCACGGACTGCAGTTCGTGACCGAGCATTTCGGCGGACAGATCGGACGAGGTTTTGGCAAATACTTCATATTCGGTCAGGCCCTTTGCCTTTGCCTCGGCAAACAGCGCTTGTTTCAATGCTTCAAATTCCATTATGAACGACCTCCTACCGTGATCTGACGCACGCGGATCAGGGGTTGACCCACGTCGGTGGGCACGCTGCCGCTCGAAGAGCCGCACATACCCTGCCCCGTCAAGAGATTTTGCCCCACCATGTCGATATCCTGTAAGATCTGCGACCCCGTGCCGATCAGCGACGCGCCGCGCACCGGCTCACAGATCTTGCCGTTCTTCACGAGATACCCCTCGTTGACGGCAAAGTTGAACGCGCCCGTCAGGGGGTTGACGGAGCCGCCGCCCATGGACCTGGCGTACAGTCCGTATTCGATCGAGGCGATGATGTCTTCGTTTTTGTCGGGGCCGTTGTCGATAAAGGTGTTGGTCATGCGCGAGGTCGTCTCGTAGGTGTAATCCTCGCGCCGGCTGTTGCCCGTCATGGGCATACCCATACGGCGGCTGCCGAGACGGTCGATCATATACCCTTTCAGCACGCCCTTTTCGATCAGCACGTTGCGGGCGGCGGGGTTGCCCTCGTCGTCGATATTGTAGGAGCCCCACGCGCCCACGATGGTGCCGTCGTCGATGGCGGTCACTTTCTCGTTTGCGATCTTCTGCCCCAGTTTGCCGGCCATCTGCGAAGCGCCGATGCCGACCGAAGTGGCCTCGAGCGAGTGGCCGCAGGCCTCGTGGAAAATGACGCCGCCGAAGCCGTTTTCAATGGCCACGGTCATGGTGCCTGCCGGGCAGAAAGAGGCGCGGAGATTGGTCAGCGCCTGCTCGGCGGCCCGTTTGCCGACCGCGGCGGGATCCATGATCTCAAAGTATTCGATGCCGCGTCCCGCGCCGGGGCCGAAAAAGCCGGTCTGGGTGTCGTTCCCGTCGGCGGCCACGGCCGAAACGGCCAGGCGGTTGCGGACTTTGCGGTCCTCGCGCAGCAGCCCCTCGGTGTTGGCGACCTGGAACTGTCTGTCCACGTCGAGGAAGGTGCCGATGACCTGCACGATCTTTTCGTCGGCGGCGCGCGCGGCCGCCTCGGCACGGCGCAGGATATCGGTCTTGCGCACGGTCGCCACGTCGTCCGGGTATTCTCTGACGGGGTGCGCGTTGACGACCCGCTTCGGCACCAGCGTGATCTTTTTCTCGGTTTTGCCGTCGCCCACGGCGCCGGCCACCGCCGCCGCGCAGGCGAGCAGGCCCTCTCTCGTCACGTCGGAAGTAGAGGCGTGATAGGTCTTGGTGCCGCAGAAAGCGCGAATGCCGACGCCCACGATGACGGTGTCGCGCACCGACTCGATCTTGCCCGAGAGCAGGCGAATGGCGTTGGTGTGTTCACGCTCGGCAAACACCTCGGCAAAGTCCGCCCCCGTAGAGACGGCAATGCCCAGCAATTCTTCGATCAGGGTTTTGGAGAGCATAGCGTGTTCCTTTCTTACGTTTTCCGGTCAGTCGGGGTGGCGTTCACCCAGAACGTTCCGGTATTTTTGATAAAAACTTTCAAAATAACCGCCGTCCAGCGCGTCGCGGATCTTTTGCGTCAGGTCGTTGTAAAAATACAGGTTGTGCGTCACGGCCAGACGCATGCCGAGCGACTCTTTGGCTTTTAAGAGGTGGCGGATGTAACCGCGCGAATAGTGCCGGCAGGAGGGGCAGTTGCAGCCCTCGCTGATGGGCCTGTCGTCGCGCGCGTATTTCTCGTTGAGCAGGTTGATCTTGCCCTGCCAGGTAAAGAGATTGCCGTGCCGGGCGTTGCGCGACGGCATGACGCAGTCGAAAAAGTCCACGCCGCGATGCACCGCCTCAAGAATATTGCAGGGGGTGCCCACGCCCATCAGGTAGCGGGGTTTGTTCTCCGGCATATAGGGTTCGACCGTCTCGATGATGCGGTACATCTCCTCGGTCTCCTCGCCCACGGCCAGGCCGCCGATGGCGTAGCCGTCAAGGTCGAGCGCGGCGATCTTCTGCATGTGGTCGATACGGACGTCGGCGTAGGTGCTGCCCTGGTTGATGCCGAACAGCATCTGGTGCGGGTTGATGGTATCGGGCAGCGCGTTCAGGCGCGCCATTTCGGCCTTGCAGCGGATCAGCCAGCGATAGGTGCGCTCGGCCGACTCCCTGACGTAGTCGTAGGGCGCGGGGTTCTCGACGCATTCGTCGAACGCCATGGCGATGGTGGAAGCGAGGTTGGACTGGATGCGCATGCTCTCTTCCGGCCCCATGAAAATGCGCTTGCCGTCGACGTGCGAGGCAAAATGCACGCCCTCTTCGGTGATCTTGCGCAGCTGCGCCAGCGAGAACACCTGAAAACCGCCGCTGTCGGTGAGAATGGGCCTTTTCCAGTTCATAAAGCGGTGCAGCCCGCCCATGTCGCGGATCAGGTCGTCGCCGGGGCGCAGATGCAGGTGATAGGTGTTGGAGAGTTCGACCTGACAGTTGAGTTCTTCCAGTTCCACGGTCGAAACGCCGCCCTTGATGGCCGCGCAGGTGCCCACGTTCATGAAAACGGGGGTCTCGATGTCGCCGTGCACGGTGTGCAGCACGCCGCGGCGGGCTTTGCCGTCTTTGGCTTTGAGTGTGAAGTTTGACATATACCTTCCTTTCGGCGTCGGAAAAACAGTCCGGCCCGTGTGGGTTCAGGTGCGTTTGAACTGGCGATCCAGCGCGGCGCGGGTCAGTTCCATGGCCACGGGTCTGCCGTGCGGACACACGGTCACGTCTGGCAGCGCCATCAGTTTTTTGCACAGTTCTTCGTTGTATCCGGGCGGATACTCGCGGCCGCCCTTGATGGCCGCCTTGCAGGCGCTTTGATACAGCGCCTTTTCAAAATGCAGATCGTCGGCGTGGGCGGCGGTGCCCGTTCCCTCGCGCAGCGTCACGGCAAGCGAGGCGAGCAGCTCCCCCGCGGCGGCGGGTTCAAGCCCCTCCGGTATCTCGCTGACAGAGGCGGCGTGCGCCGACAGGCGAAAGGCAAAGCCGACGGCCTCGACCTCTTCGCGGTTGGCCTCCAGCGTTTCGCGATCCTCGCCGGAAAGCGGCACGTCGAACGGCAAAAGCAGGATCTGCGTGGCCTCGCGCCCTCTTGCCTTGCGGCGGGCGTTGAGTTCTTCAAACAGCACCCGCTCGTGGGCGGCGTGCTTGTCGATCAGCAGCAGCGTGTCGCCGCGCTCCACCAAAAGATAGGTGAGAAAGACCTCGCCGACAAGACGCCAGGCGGGGGCCTCTTCGGCCGTGACGGCGGGCGCCGGCTGCGGCGCCGGTTCTTTTTGTTCGGCGGCAGGTCCCGGTGCGCGCTCCGACGGCGCATGGGCCCGCTGCTTTTCCAGATACGGGTTGGGGGCGGCGGCGCGGGGCACGTAATTTTTGGCGTAATCGGCGGCGCTGATATGCTCGAACGCCGGGCGCTTTTCGGCGGGCGCGGTCGATATGGTCAGCTGATCGCGGGCAAGCGACGTGCGTCTGCCCTCCTCCACCGGCACAAAGGCGCGGTCGGCGGTCGGCGTCGGCTTCACGGCGATCTCCGGGCGCGTGGTGTTGGCTTCAAGCGCCGTGCGCACGGCGGAAAAAACGGCCTCGAACACCGGGCGCTCGTCCGAAAACTTGACCTCGAGTTTGGCGGGATGCACGTTGACGTCCACCGCGGCGGGGTTGATGGTCAGGTTCAGAACGCAGCACGGGAATTTTTCGGGCGGGATGAACGAGGTGAACGCCTGCTCAAGGGCCGCCGCGGCCGTGCGGCTGTTGACGAAACGGCCGTTGATGAAGAAGTTTTCGTAATTGCGTTTGGGGCGCACGTTGTCGGAGCGGCCGATAAAGCCCTCCACGCGCACGTTCTCCGCGCCGCCCGAAACGGGCACGGTGCGGGTAACGAAATCGCGGCCGAACACGGCGTACATGGCGCTCTTCAGGTCACCGTCGCCGGCGGTGTCGAGCCGCATCGTGCCGTCTGTGATCAGCCGGATGGCGATATCGGGGCGGGAGAGGGCGATCTTTTCGACGTAGGTGCCCACGGCAATGGCCTCGGACACGTCTTTTTTGAGGAATTTGCGGCGCGCCGGCACATTGGCAAACAGGTTTTCGACGATGACCGTCGTGCCGACGGGACAGCCCTGTTCGGCAATGCCGACCACTTCTCCGGCTTTGGCCGTCAGAAGCGACCCGAAGGGCGCGTCTGCCGTTCTCGTGATGATGCGCAGGTCGGAGACGGCGGCAATGGCCGCCAGCGCCTCGCCGCGAAAGCCGAGCGTGGTGATGCCGTCGAGGTCGGCGGCCTCTTTGATCTTGCTGGTGGCGTGCCGCTTGATGGCCACGGGCAGGTCTTCTTTCGTCATGCCGCACCCGTTGTCGGCCACGCGCATCAGCGTGATGCCGCCGTGCTGGATCTCGACCGTGATGCGGTCGGCGCCCGCGTCAATGGCGTTCTCCATCAATTCTTTGATGACGGAAGCCGGGCGATCGACCACCTCGCCGGCGGCGATCAGGTTGGCCACCGCGAAGGACAGCACGTTGATCTTTCCCACAGGGCACACCTCCTTTCGGATCATTCGTTATTCGAGCCGTTTTTTCAGGTCGAACAGAAACGCCATGGCCTCGTAGGGCGACAGCGTGTTGATATCGGTATTTTTCAGGGTCTCGATGACCTGCTCGTTGACGCAGTCTTCCATGGTGATGAGCGTGTCGTCTTTTTCGGGCGTTTTGTCGGGCGACGGCGCGGAGAGGGCTTTTGCCGTCTGCTCGACCTCGGAAAGGACTTCGCGCGCCCGCTTGATGACCTCGTTCGGCAATCCGGCCAGTTTGGCAACCTCGATGCCGTAACTGTCGTCGGTGGAGCCGCGCACGATCTTGCGCAGGAACGTGATGGTGTCGCCGCGCTTTTTGGCCGCGATGTTGTAGTTGACCACGCCGGGCAGTTCCGCCTCAAGCGAGGTCAGTTCGTGGTAGTGCGTGGCAAACATCGTTTTGGCGCCGATCTTTTTGCCGTTGGTGTATTCCACGATGGCGCGGGCGATGCTCATGCCGTCGAAGGTGCTGGTGCCCCGCCCCACCTCGTCGTAGATGATCAGACTGCGGCGCGTGGCGTTTTTGAGGATGTAGGAGACCTCGTTCATCTCCAGCATGAAGGTCGACTGCCCCGACGCCAGATCGTCGGAAGCGCCGACGCGGGTGAACAGTTTGTCGACAAGCCCCACGCGCGCCTCGGCGGCCGGCACGAAAGAGCCGATCTGCGCCATCAGCACGATCAGCGCCACCTGACGCATGTAGGTCGATTTGCCCGCCATGTTGGGGCCGGTGATGAGCATGACGCGGTTGGCGCCGGTGTCGAGCAGGGCGTCGTTCGGCACGAAATAGGTATCTTTGACGAACTGCTCCACCACGGGGTGGCGGCCGTCTTTGATGCGGATCTCGTCGCCGCCGTCCAC
>CAMZFG010000009.1 GCA_947306035.1 uncultured Clostridia bacterium
TGCCCGTGCTGGTCGATTTTTACGCCGACTGGTGCGGCCCCTGCCAGATGCTGGCGCCCGCCGTGGCCGAGATCGCCCGTGAAAAAGCGGGGCAGGTCAAAGTGTGCAAGATCAACGTAGACGACGAAACGCCCCTTGCCATTCGCTACGGCGTCAACAGCATTCCCGCGCTGATGGTGTTCAAAAACGGGCAGGTCGTCAATTCTTCGATCGGCTATTGCCAAAAAGCGGATATCCTGAAAATGCTGTAAAGCGCCTTGCCGCAAAAAATTCGCCGCGCCCCTTGACAAGGCGCGCGTCGCGTTTTATAATGTAGGTAATGTGGAGATTTGGAGATGCAGGAGTACACGGGTGCCCGTGTCCTTTCGGCGTCTCCTTTTTTATTGAACGTTTGGGGGTATTGCCATGACCGTTCAGGATCTTAACAACCGACTGATGGCCCGCCCGGTGATCGCCGCCGTCCGCGAGGACGGTATGCAAAAGGCGCTGGCTTCGCCCGCCGCGGCGATCTTTTGCCTGCGCGCCGATCTTTTGACCGTGGGCGAGTGGTGCCGCGCCGCCAAAAAAGCCGGCAAGGCGCTGTTCGTGCATCTGGATCTGGCCGACGGCATCGGCCGCGACCGCACGGGCATCGCGTATCTCGCGCGGCAGGGCGCGGACGGTATCATCAGCACGCGCAATCAACTCATCAAAGCCGCCCGCGACGAGGGACTGATGACGGTGCAGCGCTTTTTCGCGCTGGATTCGCAGGGCGTCGAGGCCATGGCCGAAACGCTGGCGCAGACCTCGCCCGATTTTGTCGAGATCATGCCCGGCGTGGCCTGCAAGATCATCGGCCGCTTTGCGGGCGGGCGCACGCCCGTGATCGCGGGGGGCCTCATTGAAACGCCCGAAGAGGCGCGCGCGGCGCTTGACGCGGGCGCGATGGCCGTTTCCACGGGGCGCCGCGCGTTATGGGATCTGTAAATATTTCAAATACGGATAGAGGAGCAAAACGAATGTATGACGTCATTGTGGCCGGCGCCGGCGTGATCGGCGGTATGCTGGCACGGGAACTGACCCGCTACCGCCTGTCGGTCTGCCTGCTGGAGCGGGAGAACGACGTGGCCTGCGGCGCCACCAAAGCCAACAGCGGCATCGTGCACGGGGGTTACGACCCGGAGCCCGGCACGCTGAAAGCGAAAATGAACGCGGACGGGGTCGAAAAACTCTTTGCGACCGCCGCCGAACTGCACGTGCCCGCCTCGCGGTGCGGCTCGATGGTCGTGGCGTTCTCCGCCGAAGAGGATAAGACCGTCAAGGCGCTTTTCGCGCGCGGGCAGGCCAACGGCATCGGGGGGCTCTCGGTGCTGTCGGGCGACGAGGCGCGGGCGCTGGAACCGGCGCTTTCTCCCGCCGTCACCTCGGCGCTGCTGGTGCCGAACGCGGGCGTCGTCTGCCCCTATCAGCTGACCATTGCCGCCGTGGGCAACGCCATGGACAACGGCGCGGAACTGAAACTGAATTTTGAGATCGTTGCCGTGACGCGCGAAGCGGACGGCTTTACCGTGACCGCCGCCGACGGGCAGACCGTGCGCGGCCGCTATTTGGTCAACTGTGCCGGCGGGCATGCCGACGCGGTGGCCGCCATGGCGGGCGACGGGTTCTTTACCCTGATCCCGCGCGCGGGCGAATATATGCTGCTCGACCGTGCCGAGGGCGAGCGGGTACGGCACACCGTTTTTCAGGTGCCTACCAAAGAGGGCAAAGGCGTGCTGGTGACCCCCACCGCCGACGGCAATCTGCTGGTCGGGCCCACCGCCACGCGCGTGGAGAGCGCCGAGAGCACCGAGACGACCCCGGCGGGGCTTGAAACGGTGGCGCGTCTGGCCGCCAAAAGCGTGCCCACGGTCAACTTCCGTCAGGTCATCACGTCCTTTTCCGGCGTGCGCGCCTCGGTGGCGGGCGGCGACTTTATCATTGAGCCGTCAAAAAAGGTGTCGGGACTGCTCCACGTGGCGGCCATCGACTCTCCGGGTCTTACTTCCTGCGTTTCCATTGCGGAATACGCGGTCACGCTGCTGCGGGGCATGGGCCTTGCGACCGAAAAGGATCCCGCTTTCAACGGCGAACGGGCCGACACCCACGCCTTTCGCCGCATGAACGACGCCGAGCGCGACGCTTTTATCAAAGAACACCCCGACTACGGCAAGATCGTTTGCCGCTGTGAAACGGTGACCGAGGGCGAGATCCGCGACGCGCTTCGCCGCAACCCGCCCGCCGCCGATATCGACGGCGTCAAACGGCGCACCCGCGCGGGCATGGGGCGGTGTCAGGGCGGCTTCTGCATGCCCTACGTCATGCGCCTGATCAGCGAGGAAAAGCAGATCGCCATGACCGACGTGACCAAAAACGGCGGCGGCTCCAAACAACTGAAAGGCCGCATTTGAGGGGGTGACGGTATGAAATATCATGATATAGTCATCGTGGGCGGCGGCCCTGCCGGCATGGCGGCGGCCGTGGCGGCCTTTGACGCGGGCGTCACCGACGTGGCCATTCTCGACCGCGAAGAAAAACTCGGCGGCATTCTCAAACAATGCATTCACAACGGTTTCGGCCTGCACAAACTCGGCCGTGAACTGACGGGGCCGGAATATGCCGACGTGTACCGCGCCGAGGTGGAAAAGCGGGGCATTGCCGTATATACGAACACCATGGTCACCGCCGTCTCGCCCGAACGGGTCGTCACGGCGCAGAACCGTTCCGGCGTGCTGACGCTCTCCGCGGGCGCCGTGGTGCTGGCCATGGGCTGCCGCGAGCGCAGCCGCGGCGCGCTCAACATCAGCGGCACGCGTCCGGCGGGCGTTTACAGCGCGGGCACGGCGCAAAAACTGATGAACTGCGAGGGTTATCGCGTGGGCGAGCGCGTGGTCATTCTCGGCTCCGGCGACATCGGGCTGATCATGGCCCGCCGCCTGTCGCTGGAGGGCGCCAAAGTCGAGGCGGTCTGCGAGATCATGCCCTATTCGGGCGGCCTTATCCGCAACATCGTGCAATGCCTGGAAGATTTCGGCATTCCGCTCTACCTGTCGCACACCGTGGCAGAGATCCACGGGCGGCGGCGCGTGGAGGGCGTGACAATCGCAGAGGTGGACGACAAACGGCGCGTGATCGAGGCGACCAAACGCTACGTGCCCTGCGACACCCTGCTGCTCTCCTGCGGTCTGATCCCCGAAAACGAACTGACCCGCGCGGCAGGCATTCCCATGGATCCCGTCACGGGCGGTGCGCTGGTGGACGAACACCGGCAGACCGCGGTGCCCGGCATTTTTGCCTGCGGCAACGTGCTGCAGGTGCACGACCTGGTGGACTACGTCTCGGACGAGGCGGAGATCGCCGGCGCGGGCGCGGCGGCGTTTGTCAGAAACAAAGCCGAAAATCGTGCCGCCGTGACCACAAAGGCCGGCAACGGGGTGCGATACGTGCTGCCCCAGCAGGTGCGCGCCGACGGCGGCGAAGACGTTTCGCTGTTCCTGCGCGTTGTCAGACCCTTCGGCAAAGTGCGCTATACCGTGTCTGACGGCGAGCGCGTGCTTGCCACTGCCAACCGTCTCAAAGCCGCGCCGGGCGAAATGGAAAAGATCACGGTGAGCCGCGACAAGTGGCAAAACGTCACGGGCCCCGTGACCGTCTCTTTGGAGGAACTGGCATGAAACGAAATCTCATTTGCATCATTTGCCCCCGCGGCTGCGCCATGACCGTGGAGGGCGAGGGCACTGACCTGACCGTCACCGGCAACACCTGCCCCAAAGGCAAACAGTATGCCATTGACGAATGCACGCACCCCATGCGCACCGTCACCTCGACCGTGCGCGTCACCAACCGGCCGGATACCATGGTCAGCGTCAAGACCGCCGCGCCGGTGCCGAAAGACGCTATTTTCGAGGTCATGAAACGCATTCGCGCCACCACCGTAAAGGCCCCCGTCAAGGCGGGCGCGGTGCTGGTGGCCGACGTGTTCGGCACCGACGTTATCGCCACCAAATCCGTTGAGTAAGTTGAAGCAAGGTGTCGGAAAATCAAACAAAGAGCCCCGCCGTGCGGCGGGGCTTTTCATTTTCGGGAAAGCGCTATTTGTGGTATTTTCCGCCGTTCAGAATGGAAAGACTGCGGTAGAGCGTTTCCAGTACCACCACGCGGGTCATCTGGTGCGGAAAGGTGAGTTTCGAGAGCGACAGGCGGCGGTCGGCGGCGGATTTGACCCGCGGCGAAAGGCCGTAGGAACTGCCGATGACCAGCGCCAGCTCGCCCGTGTTTTTCATCACGTCTGCCAGCATATCGGCCAGTTGCGGCGAAGAGACCTGCTCACCCTCGACGCACAGCGCCCACAGCGCGGCGCGCGGTGGTACGGCGCCGAGTACGGCTTCCGCCTCTTTTTCCAGCGCGGCGGCGATCTCGGCGGGCGCGGGGTCGTCCGGCAGGCGGACTTCTTTCAACTCTACGATCTCGGTCTTGGCGTAGGCCGAGAGCCGCTTTTGATATTCGGCGGCGGCTTCGCGCCAGTAGGGCTCTTTGAGCGAGCCAGTCACGATCAGGCGAATACGAAACATAGCGACCTCACAATTCCGTCACGTGATCCGGGGCGGCGGCACGCACCGTCACGCCCGTGCCGCACAAGGCGGCCGTGACCGCGGCAAGCGCCAGTTCGGGGGTGTTGTTGGTCTCCGAAAGATGCGCCAGCAGCAGGCGTTTGGCTCCGGCGGCGACCAGTTTTTGCGCCAGCGCGGCGCAGTCCGCGTTGGAGAGGTGGCCGCGCGCGGATGCGATGCGCCGTTTCAGTTCTTCGGGGTAGGGGCCCGTCATCAGCATGGTCTCGTCGTGGTTGCACTCCACCACGGCGGCCTCGCAGCCGCAAAAGCCCGTCAGCACGCTGTCGGTCACGTGGCCGATGTCGGTGGCGTAGCCGATCTCGTGCACGCGCCCTTCGCGGCAAACGCGCACCCGGTAGCCGACGCTGTAACGGCTGTCGTGCGGCGTTTCAAAACTGGAAACGCAAAAAGGCCCTACCTGTACCGAGAAAAGCGGGGGATGTACGACCAAATGCGGGGCCACGCACGCGGACCCGCGGCAGGCGAGCAGCGCGGCGGCGCTGGGCTCGGTGATATGTACCGGAACGGGGTGACGTTTGAGAAAAACGGCAAGCGCCGCCGTATGGTCGCTGTGTTCGTGCGTCAGAAACACGGCCGAGAGTTTTTCGGGCGGGCAGCCGGCCTCGGTCAGGGCGGCGCACAGCGTGCGGGCGCTTTTGCCCGCGTCGATCAGAATGGCCGTATCTTCCGCTTCGAGCAGGGCGGCGTTGCCCGTCGAACCGGAATAAAGCAGCCGCAAGCGATAATCGTTCATTTGAAAAACGGCTCCAGAATGAAAAGTTGAATGGCGTCGAACAAAAAGACCAGCACCAGCGGCAGTATGACGACCATCATCCATTTTGATTTTTCAAGCCGCGCCCGGCCGTCTTCGATAAAGGCCTGCTTTTCCTCGTCGGTCATGGTGTCGGGCAGTTGATCGGCCGTGACGCCGCGGCGGTAGAGAAAGCGGTTGTAAATGAGATAGGCCAGCACGAACGCGAGCAGCACGGCGGCGTACAGCCCCATGACCAGCGCCGACCAGAAGGTCTCGTCCGTCATTTCGGCATAATAGAGCAGCACGCGGTACACCATAAAGAACAGCAGGGTGTTGACGATCACCAGCAGCAGGCGGCGTGCGTTTTTGTTTTGCCACAGATCTGAAAAAGGTTTTCTCTCCATGTTATCCTCTCAAAAGGGGCCGCTTTCGGCGGCCCCGCGCTTTACAGAACGGCAATGGCGCCCGCGGCGCGCACGTGCAGGGGAATGGTGGCTCCCCGGCCGAACACGCCGTCCATCAGGGCGGCAAGACCCGGCACGTCTTCCTGGCGCAAAAACACCTGAATGGTGCCGGCAAATCCGCCCCCGTGCACGCGGAAAGCGCCCGGTTTGGCGGCGAGATACGTCTCGGCTAGGCACAGCGCCAGCGACAGGCCTTGTTCCGCCACGTTCTTGGTGGTATAGACGTTTTGCAGGTAGCAGAACGAGGAACGCCCCGAGGCGATCACGTTCTCGAAAAAGGCGTTCAAATCGCCCCGTTGCAGGGCTTTTTTCTGCGCGGCGACCCGCTTGTTCTCGGCAAAGAAGTGCAGAGCGCGCAGCACGGCGCGGTCGCCGACCTTTTCGCGCAGCGCGGGCAGCGCGGCCAGCACGGCCTGCTCGTTTGTCTCGCGCAGCACCGTCGCGCCAAGCGCGGCGGCCAACGCCTTCATTTCGGCGGGCACGGCGGCGTAGTCGGCGGTCAAGTCCGCGTGGTTGCCGCCCGTGTTGACGATGCACAGCGCATAGCCCGCGGCGGTCAGATCGAACCCGATCTTATCGATCATGGGGTTTTGGGGGTCGGCAAAGTCGATGGCGATAATGCCGCCCACGCCGCAGGCCATCTGATCCATCAGCCCGCAGGGTTTGCCGAAAAACACGTTCTCGGCGTACTGGGCGATCTTGGCGATCTCCACGTTGTCCACGCGGCCGTCGTTGTAGAGGTGATTTTCGATGTTGCCGATCATATCCTCGAAGGCGGCGGAAGAGGAGAGCCCCGAGCCCTTGAGCACCGAAGAGGTGGTGTAGGCGACGAAACCGCCCGTCGAAAAGCCGCGGTCGCAAAATCCGCGGCACATACCGGCGATCAGGGCGTCGGAATACGCGAAGCGGGCGGGGTCGGGTTCTTTGCGGTCAGCCAGCGTCACCACGTCCTCGGGAAAGCCCTCGGATTTGACGCGCACCACGCCGTCGTCGGTTTTGGCGGCTACCGCGATGATGTCCAGGTCGATCGAGGCGGCCACCACGCAGCCGTGGTTGTGGTCGGTGTGGTTGCCGGAAAGTTCGGAACGGCCGGGCACCGAGAACAGGCGCACGTCGTCGCGTTTGCCGTAGCGTTTTTCAAAGGCGGCAACGGCTTTTTGATACCGTTCCCGCTGTTCTTGCAGTTTATCCGCGCCGTACAGCGCCGTCAGGCGGTCGTCGAGACCGCCTTGTTCGATCGTTTCGATCAGTCGTTCGGTGTTCATGCGTTGCCTCCGTTGTCCTGCTTCATTTGCTCGGTCAGTTTGCGGCTGAATTCTTCGGGCGTGTTGTAGCCCATTTTCTTTTGCCGGTGATTCATGGCCGCGATCTCCAGGATAATGGCCAGGTTGCGGCCGGGCTTGACGGGAATGGTGATGGCGGGCACCTTGATGCCGAGAATGTCCACCGTCTCGTTTTCAAGGCCCAGCCGGTCGTACATTTTGCCCTGTACCCAGGGTTCGAGGTTGATGACCAGGTCGATGCTCTGCGTTTCCTTGACGGCGCCCATGCCGAAGATGCGGCGCACGTCTACGATGCCGATGCCGCGCAGTTCCACGTAGTAGCGGATGATGCTGGGCGCGGTGCCCACCAGCGTTTTGGCGGAAACGCGCTTGATCTCCACCGCGTCGTCGGCGATCAGACGGTGACCGCGTTTGACCAACTCGATGGCGGTCTCGCTCTTGCCCACGCCGGAGTCGCCGAGCAGCAGCAGACCCTCGCCGTAGACCTCGACCAGCACGCCGTGCCGGGTGATGCGGGGCGCCAGCTGCACGTTGAGATAGGCGATGAGCGCCGCCATAAAGGCGCTGGTGCGCTCCTTGACGGTCAGCAGCGGCACGCCGTAGGTCTCGGCCGCTTTGATCATGGCGGGGAACGGCTCGATGCCGGTGCTCCAGACGACGGCCACCGGTTTTTGCTTGAAGTAGTTTTCGATCTTTTCCGTCCGTTTTGCCTCGTCGCGTTCTTCCAGATAGCGGTGTTCGGCCAGGCCCAGCACCTGAATGCGGGTGGGCTCGAAGATCTCAAAGAACCCGGCCAGCGCCAGACCCGGGCGGTCGACCTCGGCGTTGGTGA
Organism: uncultured Clostridia bacterium; assembly: GCA_947306035.1. Lineage (GTDB taxonomy): Bacteria > Bacillota > Clostridia > Oscillospirales > CAG-272 > Firm-07. The sequence continues at coordinate 7,962 of CAMZFG010000009.1, forward strand.
CAAGGATCTTTTCCGCTTCATCCGGCAGATAGACGGGGTGCATGGAAAACTCTTTGATGAGCGCGGACAGTGCAATGCTGTAAGGCGTGTGCGTCGACACGGCGGGTGCGCCCCCTTTCGCGTTTTGTTGACAACAGTATAGCACACTTTGCCGGGCTTGAAAAGGGCAAAACGCTCTTTTTTTCAATTGTGCGCCTTGCGCGGGCGCGAATTCACAAAATATTCATATATGCGGATTATAATAAGAGCAACGCAAAACGGCGGCCGCCTGTCGCCTGCCGGAAGAAGGAGCTTTGTATGAAACGATCTTTTTGTCTCGCGGCGCTTTTGCTGGCGCTTTGCCTGCTTGCCGTCTCGCTTCCCGGCTGCGGCACGGCGGGCGTTTACGCCTCGCCCAACGCCGGCCGCACCGTGGCGCGCGTGGGGGAGGAAAAGATACCCTACGAGGCGCTCTATTATCTGGCCATGAACCGGCGGGACGAACTGCAGGAAACATACGGCGAGGCGGCGCTGCGGGACGAGGGGATCCGCGCCGACTACGAGGCCTACGTGTGGGCGCATCTGCTCGACCGTGACGTGGCGTTGCGGTCGCTCGGCGCCGACTACGGGCTGGACGTGACCAAAGGCGACATCGCCGACTCGGTGGACGCGGCCGTAGCACAGATCATCGAGACGGAGTACGGCGGCGACACAGACGCCTACGTGGCCATGCTGGACGAGGTGTATCTGACCGACCGCTATCTGCGGGTTCTGATCGGCACCGAGGAATATCTGCCCTCGGCACTCGTCGTCGAAATGCTCAAAAAGGGCGAACTCGACGACAGCGACGCCACGGCGGAGGCGCTGATGAACAGCGACGCGCTGCTGCACACCTACCACGTGTTCATCAGCCGGCAAAACGGCCGCAGCGACGATCTCAACCGGGAAAAGATCGAAGAGATCCGCGCGACCGTGGCGGCGGGCGCCACGCCGGAGGCGCGTATGGACGCCATGAAAGAGGCCATCGGCGGGCCCTATAACAACGACTACGGCGACACTTCCGGCAGCGGCTACTACTTTGCCGTGGGCGAGTTCGACGCCGCCTACGAAGCCGCGGCGCTGGCGCTTGACGAGAACTGCGGCGTCAGCGACGTGCTGGAAACGGCGAGCGGTTATTACGTCATTCTGCGCTGCAAAAAAGACGCCGATTATATCGCCGCGCATTTTCAGAACCTGAAAGAAAAGTTTTATTTCATCCGCCTCAACGAACGGGTGGAGCAGCGCCTTGCGACGCTGACGCTTGAAAAGACCAGACTCGGCGCGCGCCTGGACCTTGCCGACCTGACCCCGGTGCGGGCGGGCGGCGGCCGCGGCACCATCATCGCGGCGGCGGCGGTGGGCGTGGCCCTCGTCACGATCCTTGTCGCGGCGGCGATCGTGCTGTGGAACAAACGCCGCAAAGCGCGCGGCGCGGCGCCGGAGAAAAAACGCCGCAAACAAAAACGCTGAACGAAAAGACCCCGCAACGGGGCGAGAAAAGAGAGTTTGTATGATCGAGACGATACTGGAATATCTGCTGGTCTTTTGCCTGTGCGCCACCGCCGGTTGGTTCATCGAGGTGGTGTATCGCGGCATCCGGCACCGCAAGGCGGTCAACCCCGGCTTTTTGGTGGGGTGCAGTCTGCCGCTGTACGGCGTGGGCGGCGTCATTCTCTATTTTCTCTCCGGCCTGAAACTGCGCTTTTGCCCGAACGAAGCGGTGCGCGTGGCGCTGATCCTCTTGATGGCGGCGCTGGTCATGACGCTGATCGAACTTTGCGGCGGTTTCATCTCGGTGCGCTTTTTCAGCGTGCGGCTGTGGGACTATTCCGACGAGTGGATGAACTTCAAAGGTCTCATCTGCCCCAAATTCTCGCTGTTCTGGACGCTGATCTGCGCGGCCTACTACTTCTTGCTGTATCCGGCGCTGCACGGCCTGGCGGTGCGGGTCATCGAGCTGCCGCTGCTCATCTTCGGCGTGGGGCTTTACGCGGGCGTTTTCATCGTGGACGTGTTCTATTCGCTCGGCCTGATGAAGCGCATCAAGGCCTACGCCGCCGAACTGCGCACCCGCATCAACCTCGAACAGTTCAAGACCACGGCGCGCGAATACGTCAAACGCGCCACGGGCCGCCGCCACGCGGGGTTCGATTTTCACCGCATGATGAGCCGCTATCTCAACGATTTGCGCGAATATCGGGGCATGCCCGCGCAGCCCGGCGACGCGGAAGGGAAGGGCGAGCGTGAAAAAGAAAAATGAGATCGATCTCGCCCCGTTTGCGGCCTTATGCCGTGAAGTGACGGGCGCCGGACGCTACGAAGAAATGAAAAAATACTACTCTCATTCCGATGTCACGGTCTACGAGCATTGCCTGGCCGTGGCGCGGCGCGCCTATGAAAAGGGCGTGAAAAAGCGCCGCCCCGTCGATATCCGGGCGCTGGTGCGCGGCGCGCTCCTGCACGACTACTACCTCTACGACTGGCACGACAAAAACAAGGGCTTCCGCTGGCACGGTTTCAAGCACCACCGTTTCGCGTTGGCCAACGCCGAACGGGATTACGATCTGACCGACAAAGAAAAGAACATCATCTATTCGCACATGTTTCCGCTCACGTTTTGGTGTCTGCCCCGCTCCCGCGAGGCGTGGATCGTGACGTTAGCCGACAAGCGCGTGGCGTTTGCCGAAACCATGAAAAAATACAAGCGCAAAAAGAAAGCAGAGGAACAAAAAAATGAAAGACCTTAAAGGTTTGAAAGTCAATTTTCTCGGCGACAGCATTACCGAGGGCTGCGGCGCCTCCTGCAAAGAAGCGCGTTTCGTGGACGTGTTCGCCGCCAAAACGGGCGCGACGGTGCGCAATTACGGCATCGGCGGCACGCGCATAGCGCGTCAGCAAAAGCCGAGCGCCAAACCCGTTTACGACCGCTACTTCGGCGGCCGCGTCGACGAGATGGAAAAGGACGCCGACCTCGTCGTGGTGTTCGGCGGCACCAACGATTTCGGCCACGGCGACGCGCCTTTCGGCGACGTGGACGGCACGGATACCGACGAAAACAACTTCTGTGGCGCGGTGCGGGCGCTGATCCTGCGTCTGTTCGAGCGCTACCCGACCGCGGAGATCGTCTTTATGACCCCCTTACATCGCAAGAGCGAGCAGGTGACGACCAACGAGATCGGCCTGCCCTGCCGCGTGCTGTACGACTACGTCGACGCCATACGCCGCATCACCGCGGCTTACGGCCTGCCGTGCCTCGATCTGTGGTCGACCGCGGGCATCGCGCCGCGCGTGCCCGGCAACTGCAAGACCTACACGGCAGACGGCCTGCACCCCAACGACCGGGGCATGGAGCGCGTGGCCGATCGCCTGATCGCGTTTCTCGGTACGATCTGATCCGACGGGAGCGGGGGAGAGCAAAATCTCCCCCGCTTTTTTATTTTGTGCTTGCTTTTTTGTTTTTGATATGTTATACTATACTCTGTATCACTATCCGCAGCGCGCGGGCGCGTGAAAGGAGAGCATTATGGAACGGGTCTCAAAAGAGAATTACTATCTCGATATCGCGCAGACGGTGGCCGAACGCAGCACCTGCCTGCGGCGCAAATTCGGCGCCATCATCGTCAAGAACGACGTCATCATCTCCACGGGCTACAACGGCGCGCCGCGCGGCCGGCAGAACTGCAACGACCTCGGCTACTGCTATCGGGAACAGCTGAAGATCCCCCGCGGCGAGCGGTATGAACTCTGCCGTTCGGTACACGCCGAGCAGAACGCCATCATCGCCGCGCCCCGCGATCAGATGCTCGGCGCCACGCTCTACATGGTCTGCGTGCTGCCCGAGGACGGCTCCGTCTGTGCCGGTATGAACAGCTGCATGATGTGCAAGCGCGTCATTCTCAACGCGGGCATTGAAAAAGTGGTCATTCGCGACACGCCGGACGAGTACCGCGTCGTCAACACCGTCGACTGGATCAAAGACGACGACTCGCTTTCCGGCAAATTCGGTTATTGATATGAACGCTGCGTGTGAAGCGGTCAAAAAGCCCGCGGACGGGGCGGAGAAAGAGAACCTTTGCGTGCTGTTCGTCTGCACGGGCAACACCTGCCGCTCTCCCATGGCGGCGGCGCTCTTCAACGACCGCATGCAAAAAGAGGGCAGGGCGGCCCTGGCTTTTTCGGCCGGACTTTTTGCCGAGGAGGGCGCGCCCATCACTCCCGCCGCCGCCGCGGCGCTGCAGGCCGCCGGCATTGCCGCGAGCGAACGAAACGATTACGCCGCGCACAGCGCGCACACCGTGACCGCCGCCGATATGGCGCGGGCCGACCTTGTGCTTTGCATGAGCGATCGCCACGCCATGGAGTTGCTGCTGCGCTTTCCCGAGGCGGCCGGCAAGATCGAAACGCTGCCCCTGGCGGTACCCGACCCCTACGGCGGCGACGCGGCCGTGTACGCGGCGTGCCTTTCTACGCTGCAATACGCGCTGCTGCTGCGCTTTCCGGAGGCGGCATCGTGACCCCCCGCCGCCTGACGACCTTTGACCTTGCTGCGGTGGCCGATCTTGAAAAGTCCGTTTTTTCCGCCCCGTGGAGCGAGCGATCGCTTTCTTTGCTCTGTACCGAGCGGGCGTTCGGTTACGGCGTTTTTGACGAGCAAGGCCGCACGCTCTCCTATGCGGGCATGCTGACGGTGCTGGACGAGGGGCAGATCACCAACGTGGCCACGCGCGAAGAAGCGCGCCGCCGCGGATACGCCCGCGCGGTGCTGTGCGCCCTGCTGGACGAGGCGAAAAAGCGCGGCGTCACCGTCGTGACGCTGGAAGTGCGCGCCTCCAACACGGCGGCGCAAGCCCTGTACGCCTCCCTCGGATTTGCCGCGGCGGGTGCGCGCCCGCATTTTTACAGTCATCCCGACGAAACGGCCCTGATCCTCTCGTGCCGT
>CAMZFG010000010.1 GCA_947306035.1 uncultured Clostridia bacterium
ATTTTTTGCCGTCCGTCAACAGCCCGCGACGGTTTTTCTTTGATTTTGCGCTTTTACCCGTTTTCGTTTTCCGCCACGGCCTCGCCGAGGGGCAGAGAATAGATCAGCACCCGGTCGGGGCAGCGCCCGCACAACTTGCGCAGCGCCTCTTTGTAATAGCGCAGCTGTTCGCCGTGACGCGCAAAGAGGAACGCCGCGGCCGCCCCGGGGTCTTTCAGCTGCGCCGGCGTCAGGCGATCCGTTTTGTAATCGCACAGCACCAGGTCGCCCGCCTTGTCGGTGTAGAACAGGTCGATCACGCCCTGCACCAGCAGCGTTTCGTCGCCGACGGCCGCTTTGAATGCGGGATCTTCGGTAAAGTCGCGGGCGGGCAGAAAGACGTTGAAGCGCGTTTCACGATGCACCTCGCGCGCGTCGCGCAGATCCTTGTAAAAGGCGCTGGCGAAAAAGGCGGAAAGTTCGTCCTGCCGCACCTCTTCGGCGGCGGTGTCCGGCAAAAAACCGTCTTTCGTCAGTCGTTCGATCTCGGCGGCCACGCCCTCTTTCTCGGCGCGCCCGAAATCACAGAACTGCAAAAACTCGTGGGTGGCCGTGCCGCGCGCGGCGGCGTCCGGCTCTTTTTTCGCGTCGAACAACGGCGCTTTGTCAAAGGAGCGCAGCAGGTTTTCCGCGTCCTCCTCCGCCGCGTTCGTGCCGTCGCCGTCGTACACGTCGAGCACCGTGGGCGACAGGCGGGAAACGGAGAGTTTGGCGGGCAGGCGGGTCAGGTGCGCGTGCGGATAGACGTAGCCAAAGCGCTCTTGCAGCGTCGCCTGTACTTGTTCGGCATTGGCGGCTGCCCCGGTTTGCCCGACCGTTTCCGTCGCCGCACAGTCGGCCGGAATACTTGCGGGATCGACGATCTTGACTTCGCAGTACGACGTGCTTTCCGCGTGCAGAAGCGCCGCCAGGATCCACGTGAGATAGTTGTCGGAGAGTTTGCCGAACGTGCCGATCTCCACCTCGTCTTTCCCGCCGCCGATGATCCTGCTCGCCATGTCGGCGGTGTCCTTTGTCAGCGTTCCCGTGACGATCAGCCGCTCTTTGGCGCGCGTCATGGCGACGTACAGAATGCGGGCCTCTTCGGCCAGGTCGTCGCGCACGATATCGGCGGCGGCCACGGCGTGGGAAAAAGTCTCGGCAAGCAGAAACGGCCCGTCGCAGGGCACGTAGCAGGTAAAGCCCGTTTTTTTGTCGATCAGCCAGTTGTTTTTCAGGTCGTTGTGGCGAAAGGTCTTATCCGCCGACGTCAAAAAGCAAACGGCATATTCCAGACCTTTGGAGCCGTGAATGGTCGACAGCGTCACCGCGTCGGCCGCGGCGTGATCTTCCTTGACGGTCAGGCCGCTCTCCATAACGCCCTCGATGTAGCGAATGAACTGGAAAAGCCCGCGGTAGCCGCCCGCCTCAAAGCGGCGCGCATACTCGTAAAAGCGGTTGAGGTTGGCGCGGCGTGCAAAATCCTTCTGCCCCGTCTCGCCTTTGGTAAAGCCGTAGAGCAGAGTGTCGCGGTACAGGAAGCGAAGCAGTTTGTCCACCGGCAGCTGCTGCGCTTTCGCGCGGTAAACGGTAAGCTGCGAGAGGAAGGCGGCGCACTTTTTGGCAAGAGCATCGCCCGCCGGATCGGCGCAGGCCCGCACCGCCTCGTACAGCGAAAGGGAAGCGTCTTTGGCGGCAGACCGCACCGACACCAGATCGGAGAGGGAAAAGCCGAAAAAGGGAGAGCGCAGCACGGCGGCCAGATGCACGTCCTTCTGCGGATTGTCGATGACGGACAAAAGCGAAAAGACGCACAGCACCTCGGGGTTTTCAAACGGGTCTTTATCGGTGGCGTCGTTCACGGGCACGCCCGCGGCTTCCAGCGCGGCGGCCAGCGGCGCGAGGTCTTTTTTGTTTCTGGCGAAAACGGCGATGTCCTTTGGTGCGAGCGGGTCGCCGTCGGCGCGTTTGCCCTCGCGCAAGAGCCGCACGATCTCTGCCGTGATCAGGCGCGCTTCCGGGTTTTCAACGGCGTCGTCGCCCTGCTGTTTTGTCAGCAGCAGCAGGCGGCATTCCGGCGCCCGATAATCTTCGGGCAGTCCCTTTTTGCCGTACACCAGATCGTCCTGCTTTTCATAGCCCATTTCGGGCGCCACGCGCGGAAAGACGAAGCCGGAGACGGCGTTGGAAAAGTCGACCACGGGCCTGTCGCAGCGAAAACAATCGGAGAGGAATATCGTGGCGGCCTGCCCCGGCGCGGCCTTGTCCAGCGGTACGAATTGCCTTTGGCGATAGTCGTTGAACACGTCGGCGTCGGCGCCGCGGAAGCGGTAGATGCTTTGCTTGATATCGCCCACCATAAAACGGTTTTTGCCGTTTGACAGCACGCGGAAGATCTCGTCCTGCCGCCCGTCCGTATCCTGAAACTCGTCCAGATAAATGGCGTCAAACTCGCTCTGCATGGCCTTTGCCACGTCGGTGGGGGAGCCGTCCGGCGCGACCAGCAGGCGGTGAACGGCCGCCGAAACGTCGGCAAATTCCGCCACCTCGCGCTCGGCTTTGGCGGCTTTGTACGACGCGTCAAAGCGCCGCAGCGTTTCGTCGAGCGTGGTCAGAAGCGCCACGGTCGCCTCGGCGCCTTTGGCGATCTCCGCCGTGTCGTAGTGCTTAAAGTTTTCGGCAAAATCGTCCCAGATCTTTTTGAAAGGCGAATACTCTTTCAGCAGGGCGGCCAGTTCCGGCGACGCGTTGTCTTTTCCGCCGCTTTTCGAGGGCAGCGGTTCCGACAAAACGCCGCAGACCGCGTAGGCGTCTTTTTCCGCCAGCGCTTTGTTCAACTGCCGGCCGTGTTCGTACAAAGAGAGAATGACGCTGCCGTGCTTTTTCCGGCAGTTTTCCGGCGCTTGTTCCAGCAGGGCAAGCGTGCTGCCGCCGAGTTTTTCCGCTCTGTCGGCATAGGCCCGCGCCATGGCGAGAAAGCGCTTGCCCGCCGCGCTCTCGTAGGGCGCCGTTTTCATACCCTCGGCTTCTTTTAAGGACGCCTCGATCGTGTCAAGACCGCCGGGCAGCTGACGGAGCTTGTCGTAAATATCCAGCAGGTTTTCGGTCAGTTTGTTCTGCGCGCGCGCTTCGCCCACCACGTCGGCCAGCGCGGCAAACGTGTCGGGAAAGTCCCGGTACATACCGTCGATCACGGTGTTCATGGCGTCGCGGCGCAGGGCGAACAGTTCTTTGGTGTCCACGGTGCGCACGGCAGGGGAAAGCCCCGCCGCTTCGGCGTTGCCGCGCACCACGTCGAGGTAGAACGAGTCGATGGTGGAGATGCGCGCGCCGCCCAGCATGGCCAGTTGTCCGGCCAAAAACGCGTTGTCGGGGGCGGCGGCCATGGCCTCTGTCAGAGCGCCCGCGATGCGCGTGCGCATCTCGCGTGCCGCGGCACGGGTAAAGGTGACCACCAGCAGGCGCGAAAGATCGGTCGAACCGTCCAGCAGAGAGGCGATCACGCGGCGGGTCAGCGTGGCCGTTTTGCCGGAACCGGCGGCAGCCGAGACCAGCAGTTCGCGGTCGCGCGTATCAATGGCCGCTTGCTGCTGCAAAGTCGGTTTTCTGTCGTCAGGCATCGTTCTCCTCCTCTCCTTTTCCCGCCGCCGTGCGGCACACGACCGCAAAGCGGCAATCGTCGCAGGGCAGCGTCCGGCTGCAGGTCTGCGGATCGGCGTCGGCGCGTCCGCTCTGCATATCGGCGGCAATGCGTACGACGGCGGCTTGCATGGTGTCGAACAACTCGTCAAACTGCTGCGGCGAAAGCGCCTCTTTGTCATCGGGATACAGTTCTTTTGAGGTCGGGCCGTTGGGTTCCGCCGCGGTGACGGGCGCGTGTTCCGTCGCCGTCAGAACGCCGTTTCTTTCCCGCTTCGTCACGGCTCTGATATAGGTCAGTCCCGCCGGCTGCAGGCGCGCGTCGGTCGGCACGTGCATGCGCTCGTTGAGCGCGGGGTGTTCTTTTTGACACAGGGCGTAGAGATAGAGCGGCATCTGCAGCATAAAGCCCTTTTGCACCGCCGATAATTTGAATTCTTTTTGGCCGGTCTTGTAGTCGATGATGCGCACGTAGGTCTGTCCGTCTTTTTCGGCCACGTCGACGCGGTCGATCTTGCCCGTCAGCGGTATGGTTTTGCCGTCTTCCAGCAGCACGGAAGCGGTCTCGTCGGCTTTTGCGAGATCCAACTCGAACAGCGCCGGTCTGAAAACGTCGTCGCAAAGGCGCGCAAACAGCGCCCGCACCACGAAAAAGGCGGAGACCGTCATGGCCCTGACCGTGGCGGCGCTGCGCGGCGAAAGGGGTTCGCCGCTTTGCTGCAGGCGATCCGCGTAGTCGTTCGCGCACCGCTCGACCAGCGCCCGGATCTCGTCGTCGTCGTACGAGGCGAAACGGCGCCCTTCTTGTTTGACGGTGCGAAATACGTTTTCGAGAATATCGTGCATCAGCGTGCCCGTGTCGCTGTAATCCAGGTCGTCCTTCGCCGTTTGGCGCAGGCGCAGGATCTTGTCGCAGTAGTATTTGAACGGGCACGCGGAGAATTCTTCGAGGTTGGTCGGATTGTAGGAACCGCTGTCGAACAGGCGCTCCGCCTGTTTTGGCGGCACGTCGGCTTTGCGCGCGGCCATGGGCATGACGCAGCGATCGAGCACGTCCGTTTTCTCTCCCTCCCGCAGCAGCGCCAGCACGGCCTCCCGCTCCGTATCGCAGAGTTCCGGCAAATGCTCGAAAGCGCTTTTGCGGGTAAAGACGCGCGCAAGCGGCGGCTGCCCGTTGAAATCCTGCGCGAACGTTTTGCCGAACAGGTTCAGCACGCGCGTCACGGCAAACGAGGGCGCGGCGTCGCCGCCCTCCGCGGAGGCGGTCGAATAGGAAAGGAACAGCCCTTCGCGGGGCAGGGTGAACGCCCGCCACACGTAGAACAGTTCGTCGGCGGCCGCGTCGGCGCTGTCGCCGTCCAGTTCCACGCCGTGCTCGGCCAGGCGGTGCTTTTCGGCGTCCGTCAAAAGCCCTCCGCGCCCGATCGCGGCGGGGAACACGCCCTCGTTCAGGCCCAGCACCAGCGCATAGCGCGGCCGCTCGGCGCGCAGGGTGGCGGCCGAGCCCACCATGACCTCGTCGGCCGAGGTGGGAATGGTGCCGATATCGGTGCGGGCAAACACCAGGCGCAGGGCCTCGACGAACGCTTTGGTGTCGGCGGGCATGCCGCCGACGACGTCCGACACGGTCTCGAGCGCTTCCAGCGTCAGCGAGAACAGGCGCGAGAGTTCTTCCGCTTCCCGTTTTTCGCCCCGCTCCAGCGCTTTTTTCGCTTGATCGTGCAGTTGTTCCGGTACGTGCAGATCCTGCAGCAGCGCGTACAGCGCCCGGCAGAGGTCGGTCATGGTCGTCGCGCGGCCCAGCGCGTCGCAAAAGGCAAAGAGCGGCCCCGTCAGCGCCGCGCGCACTTTCTCGGCGCTTTGCAGAATGCGCTTGTCCCGCGTTGAGGGGGTCTCGCGGTAGCCGCCCGGATTTTTGCGGAAAGGCGCGGCAAAAGCGGCCCGTCCCCGGGGCTTCCACACGTCAAGATATTCTTCAAAGCAGTTGATATCGTCGCCGTCCGCGCCGGTCAGTCCCGTTTTCAGGCAGCCGATCACGTCCTCGCGCCGCCAGTTGTACTGCGATACGGCCAGCGCGAACAGAATGAGTTTGATCAGAGGGCGCAGGGTGACGTCCGTTTTTTCGGAAAGGAAATAGGGGATCTCTTCCTTTTCAAAAGCCGCGTCGAGAATGCCGCACCACGCGCCGGCGTCCCGCACCACCACGGCCACGTCGCGGTATCGGCAGCCCGCGCGCACCAGTTTTTGCACCGTGGCGGCGGCCCACTCCGCTTCCGCGTAGGGCGACGGGCATTTCATCAGCGTCAGTTTGCCGTCGTCGATCAGGCCGAGCGGGGCTTTTTCGGCGGTGATGCAGAACAGGTCGCGCCGAATGATATCCAGCGAAGAGCCGGGCCTGTCCCTCTCCTCGCAGTCGAAAACGACCCGTTGACCCGCCTCGCGCGCAAGGCGCGTCAGCCGCCGCACGGTCTTCGCGCAGGACGCCAGATGAATGCCTTTCGCGTCTTGGTGCGGCAGCGGCGTGGTCAGCGTCAGCGAGCGGGCGCGCGCCAGCAAAAGCCCGATCACGCGCCACTCTTCGGCGGTAAAGTCGGTGAAAGAAGCGATATAAACGTGCGTGTCCGCGTACAGCGTTTTGTGTTTTTCAAGCAGTACGGCAAGGCGGGTGACGTCGTCGCGCACGTGTTCGTATTTCTGCCCGATCTCGCTTTCATAAGCGGCCAGGATCGTGGCGATATCGGTCAGTTTGACCCGCAGGGGGTCGGTCTCTTCCAGTTCCTGCGCCGTTTTTGAAAGCAATTCCGGCTTGACGCAATACGCGCCGAACTGCGTGGCGGCCGACAGCATTTTGTCCGTCAGGCGGGCGGTGTCGGCGTCTTTGCCGTAAGAGGTCAGTTTGCCGGAAAGCGCGCGGAGCGTCCGCCACATGAACAGCGCCTCGGCGCCGGGCGTGGCGTAACGATAGCAAAGCCCGCCCACGGTGCGGAACGTGCGGTTGGCCAGGCGCGTGAAGTTCAGCACCTCGAACGAGAGCTGCGCCGCGGGCGGCAGGGCGGCCACCATGCGCCGTTCGGCGCTGACGGTCTCCTGTTCCGGCACCAGCAGCACGACTTTTTGCTGCGCATCGAGATCCGCCCGGATCAGCGAGGTCAGTTTTTCGGCGGTGGCGTCGCTGCCCGCGCCGTAAAGCAAACGTATCACGTCGTCTTCTCCTTTTCTTCCAATAAAGTGAGATTGCGCAGGATCACCTCGCGCCCGCGCCAGGCGTAGGCGCGCGTGCCGAATTCTTCATCGCTCATGGCGCGCACCGCCGCGGCGGTCAGATGTGCAACGGCGTTTTCCTTGAAAAAGGGAATGTTCGTGTAGAGCGTGCCGGCCTTTTTCGCGGCTTTGGTGACGGCGCAGTTTTCCTGACAGCGGTCGCAGCCCCAGGCAAGACCGTGGGCGCGCAGCGCGGCCTTTTCCGCGTCGTCGAGCGCGCCTTTCTTCTGCGTCAGGGCGGAGACGCAGCGCTGCACGTCCAGCCCGACGGGGCAGGCGGCGCGGCAGGCGCCGCAGTCGGTGCAAACGGAAACGGGCGCTTTTTCGGTCGGCAGCAGCGCGTCCGTCACGATCTCGCCGAGAAAAACGAAAGAGGAATAGGCGCGGGTCAGAAACAGGTGGTTCCTGCCGAACATGCCGAGCCCCGCCAGCACGGCGGCCTGCGCCTCCGCAATGGGGGAGTGGTCGGCGAACCCCGCGAAAAGACGATCGGGAAATTCCCGGCGCAGCACGGGCAGTATCTCGTCGAACAGGCGGGCGAAAAACAGGTGATAATCACGGGAAACGGCATAGACCGAAATATTCCTTGCGGGATCGTCGCACGCCGTGGTATAATAAGGTACGGCCATGACGACGGCCGTGCCCGTTTTGATGCCGGCGCGCTCCAACAGATAGGGGCGCGTGATCGTGCAGTCCGACAGCGCCGCGGGCGCCGCCAGATCGATGCCGTATGAAGACAACAGTTCCCGTATTCGTTTCAGCATGACCGCACACCTGCTTTCAATATGTTGTGTCCATTATAACATATCCATATAAGTATTGCAACGACAAAAACGGTACCGGCTCGTTTTTTTCAGCCGTTTTTTTCGCCGATTTCACCCAATGTTCACATTGGGGGTCTATACTGGCGGCAGCAAGGTGAAAGGAGAAGGCATTTATGAACACTTCCGATCCGATCCGAAATGAAAATGAACAGAACGACGCCGTGACCGGCGAACAAGAGGTCGAAACGACCCCTGTCGAGGCCACGGAAGAGAACGCGGCCGCGCAGACCGCGGCCGAAAACGAAACGCCGGGCGAGACCGCCGAGGAGAGCGAACCGCGCTGGTACGGCATTTCCTATGCCGGCGACCGGGTCGAGACCGCCCCCGAACGGAAAAACGAAAACCGCGTATGGCGCCGCGTGGCGCTGGTCGCGCTGTGCTTCGTGCTGTGCGTGGCGCTTTCCGGCGTTTCGGTGTTCATCGGCTTTTACTACGCGCGCCGTCTGGCCGGGTTTGAAAGCGACACGGCTGCCGCCGGCGGCAATTACGTGACGGGCGCGAACCAGGCGAACGCCGCCACGAACACCGCCTACGACACGGGCAACGCCGCCGCATACGACTATGCCGCCGCCACGCTGAACAAAAACGACGGCAGCACGCTGACGGACAGCCGCAACGGCTCGGCGGGCGACACGGTCATGACGACCATCGAGGTAGCCGCCGCCGTCAAGGACAGCGTGGTGGAGATCACCACCACGACCACTTCCTCGCGCGGCGTCATCGCGGCGGGCGCGGGCAGCGGCGTCATCATTCACGCCGACGGCATCATCGTCACCAACAACCACGTCATCGACGGCGTTTCCACCATTTACGTGCGTCTGACCAACGGCCACACCTATCAGGCGTATCTGCGCGGTACGGACGAAGAGGGCGATATCGCCGTGCTGAAGATCGAACCGCACGAAGAACTGACGGTGGCCAAACTCGGCTTCAGCGGCGCGCTGGCGCTCGGCGAAGAGGTCATTGCCATCGGCAACCCCCTCGGCGAACTCGGCGGCACCGTGACCAACGGCATCATCAGCGCCCTGCAGCGTGAAGTCGAGGTCGAGGACGTGGTCATGACGCTGATCCAGACCAACGCGGCCATCAACGCCGGCAACTCCGGCGGCGGTCTTTTCAACATGGCTGGCGAACTGATCGGCGTGGTCAACGCCAAATACGCCGCTTCCGGCGTGGAGGGCCTCGGCTTTGCCATTCCCATCGACACCGCGGCGGTCAGCATCGGCAATCTGCTGCAATACGGCTATATCCCCGGCCGGCCTTCGCTCGGCGCGACCGTGCAGGAAGTGCAGGTGCGCACCGGATACTACACGGTGCAGACCATGCTCTACGTGTACGACGCGGGCAGCACGCCCTTGCAGAAAGGCGACTATATCCTGGCCGTGGACGGCGTTGCGATGAACGGCGACACCTCCACGCTCAAATCCGTCATCCGCAAGCACGCCGTGGGCGACAGCGTGACGGTGCGCATCTACCGCAACGGTGAGGAGAGAACGGTCAGCGTCACGCTGACGGAATACGTGCCCGCCGGCAATACCGTGAATTTCGGCGGCTGACAATACGCAAAGGAGACAGGCACATGTATCATATTCTTGTGGTGGACGACGAGGCGCGCATTCGCTCGATGATCCGCAAATACGCGGAATTCGAGGGGCATGACGTGACCGAGGCAGGGGACGGCATGGAGGCCGTTCGCCTTTGCCGCACGCAGGATTTCGATATCATCATCATGGATATCATGATGCCCGAACTGGACGGGTTTTCCGCCTGCCGCGAGATCAGAAAGAGCAAGCAGACCCCCATCATCATGCTCTCGGCGCGCGGTGAGGAATACGACAAGATCAACGGCTTTGAACTCGGCGTAGACGACTACGTTGTCAAACCGTTTTCGCCCCGCGAACTCATGCTGCGCGTGGCGGCGGTCATGAAGCGCACCGAGCGCCGCGAAAAAGAAGAAAAAGGGCACAACGAGATCGTCGCTTTCGACAACGGCGGTCTCACCGTCGACCTGACGGCCCGCGTCGTGTGCATCGACGGGGCAAGGATCGACCTTTCGCCCAAAGAATACGACCTGTTTTTCTACCTGCTGCGCAACAAGAACATCGCGCTGACGCGCGAAAAACTCATCAGCGAGGTGTGGGGCTACGATTTTTACGGCGACGCCCGCACGCTCGACACGCACGTCAAACTGCTGCGAAAAAGTCTGGGGCGTTACAGCCGCTACATCGTGACTTTGCGCGGCCTCGGCTATCGGTTTGAGGAGAACGGCAATGAGCAGGGATAAAGCGGCCGCGAAAACGCGCCGCCGCGTGGGCATACGCTGGCGCCTGACGGCGTTTCTCGCCGCCTTCGCACTGCTGCTTTTGCTGGTCATCTGGGTCTTTCAGATCCGGCTGCTCGGCTACTTTTACGAGCGCGAGAAATTCTCCGAAATGAAAAAAGCCGCCGCGCGCCTGTCGGAGTACGTCGCCGCCGAAGATCTTGCGGCGCGTGCCGAGGACGTGGCGATACAGGAAAATCTTTCCGTGCGCGTTTTTGTGTTTGAAGACGAAAACAACGCCCGCGAGATCGCCGCGGCCGGCGCGCGGCCCGACGGCATGCTGCGCCGTATGTCGGACGAAGTGCTGCGAGACCTTTACGAAAAAACGGTCGCGAACGGCGGCACCTATGACGAACGCATGGATATGGGGCGGGGCGGCCCCGAACGGCCGGAAGAGGAAGAAGATCGCTTCCGCCTGCCCGGCATGGGTCGCTCGCAGACAGTCAATGTGCTGTACGCCCGCATCCTCGAGCAGGACGGCGGCCGCTATTTCATGCTGATCGAAAGCGAAATGACGCCCGTTGACGCCATCACCAACACGCTGCAGACGCAGTTCATCTGGATCGCGCTGTGCGTGCTGGCCGTCACCGTCGCCGCCGCGTTTTTGCTCTCCCGCATGATCGCCACGCCGCTCAACCGCGTGACGGCGCAGGCGGGCAAACTGGCGGCCGGCAACTATACCGAAGATTTCAGGGGCAGCGGTTACCGCGAGGTCGAGGAACTCTCCGACACCCTGAATTTCGCCGCCCGCGAGATCGGCGCGTCGGATCGCCTGCAAAAGGAACTGATCGCCAACATCTCGCACGATCTGCGCACGCCGCTGACTATGATCAAAGGGTACAGCGAGGTCATGCGCGACATACCGGGCGAGAACAACGCCGAAAACGCGCAGATCATCATCGACGAGACCACGCGCCTGTCGGCGCTGGTCAGCGACCTGCTCGACATTTCCAAATTACAGGCGGGCACCCAAAAGCCGGACATGACGCGCTTTGACCTGACGGCGCTCATCCGCGACACCATGACGCGCTACGAGGCGCTGGTGGCGCGCGACGGCTATCGCATCGAGTGTCAAACGGCCGGAGAGGCCCCCGTGCTGGCCGACCGCACCATGATCCTGCAGGTGTTGTACAATCTGATCAATAACGCCGTCAACTATACGGGCGAGAGCCGGCGCGTGCGCGTCACCGAAACGGTGGAGAACGGCGCGGTGCGCGTGGCCGTGGCCGACGACGGCGAGGGCATTCCGAAAGAGCGCATCGAACAGATATGGGATCGTTACTATCGCGTCGACGCCGTCCACAAACGCGCCGTGATGGGCACGGGCCTTGGACTTTCCATCGTCAAGAGCGTGCTGGAAGCGCACAACGCCCGCTACGGGGTGGAGAGCGCGCTCGGCGTCGGCAGCGTGTTCTGGTTTGAACTGCCGCTCTCCCGGGACGCGGCAGACCGTTGACGGAGGACGTTATGGAATTTTGGCAAAATCGTCTTCGCTGCCCCGTGTGCGGCGCGTCGGTCGAAAAAAGGGGAAACAGTCTGTTCTGTACGGGCGCGCGTTCCCATTGCTTTGATTTTGCGGCGGAAGGGTACGTCAACCTTGCCGACCCCAAAGAGGCGGGCGGGGGAGACGACGCCGCGCTGATCGCGGCGCGCACCGCGTTTTTAGACGGGGACTATTACGCGCCGTTTGCCGACGCGCTGACCGCTTATTTGCAAGACGTACCGCAGGACGGCGTCGCGGTGGACGCGGGGTGCGGAGAGGGGTATTACACCTGCCGTTTCGCGCGGGCGGGCAGACCCGTGATCGGGTTCGATCTTTCCAAACGGGGCGTGCGCGCGGCCGCCAAACGGGCCAAACGCGAAGATCTGCCGGCGCTGTTCGCGGTGGCGGGCATTTTCGATCTGCCGCTCAACGATGCTTCGGTCGACGCCGTTTTCAGCGTTTTCGCGCCCGTTGCCGAGCGGGAATTCCTGCGCGTTCTGAAGCCGGGCGGTCTCTTGATCACGGCGGGCGCCGGGCCGGATCATCTGCTCGGCATGAAGCGCGTGCTTTACGAAGAGCCGCGCCGCAACACGCCCCGCGTCGATCTGCCGCACACGATGAAGCAGATCGGGAGCGAGACGGTACGCTTTGATATGAAACTGCCGAAAGAGGCGGTGGCGACGCTGTTTGCCATGACGCCGTACTACTACCGCACGGCGCCTTCCGCCGCACGGCGACTTTTGTGTCTGCCGTGCCTTACCACCGAGGCGGAAATGGAGATCCGCGTTTACCGGAAATAAACGAAAAAAGCCGCCCTGCGGGCGGCTTTTTTCAATGCCGTTTTCTTTTCTTTTTGGTCTGCCGCGAGGCCAGCAGCGCCCCCGCGACGCAAAGCGGGAACAGCGCGGCGTGCAGACCGACGTTGACGGCCAGGGGGCGCGCGTGCTGCCAGGCGGCGGGCATCAGCAAGGGCGCGGGCAGCGTCAGCAGGAGCAGCAGCAGCGCCTCGGCAAGACCGCACAGCACCGGCACGCGCCGCCTGTGAAAGCGGGCCGCCGCGGCGCCGCCGATCAGAGCGGTCAGGCAAACGACGGCAACGGCGACCGCCGCGTGGTGACCGGCGGGGTCTTTTGCCGTCAGCAAAAGGGCGGTGGACAATAAAAGAAGCAACGACCCGACGCCGACGGTCAGCGGCAGCGCACAAAGCGCGCTTTTGATCACGGTGGGGAACGACGCGGCGCTCCCTTGTCTGGTCGTTGCTTTTTTGGTTTGACGTGACATGAGCAAGTCCTCCCTCATCAGAATACACACTATTCTATGAGGAAGATC